>JAKEGR010000217.1 GCA_022615465.1 Planctomycetota bacterium
GTACTCGTTTGTTTCTATTGGTGCTCTTTTGATGAATCGCTTTTTACAAGGAAATGACTAATGAAGATTTCACACAGGATTTATGTTGTTGGCTTGGCCGTGATTGCCATGCTTATGGTTGGAGCCGATCTGGCCAAGGCTGGGACGATGATCATCACGCCGGTCGGTGTGATCGGCACATCGGAGTGGTCGGATCCCATAGATGGCCAAGTGGATCGCCTGATAGATGGCTCCGGCCTGTCAGGGTCAGGACCCGTTAAATTTCAGACCCACGACAACCATGACGGTGCGGGAACCATGTGGCACGGCGGACCGAACTCCGCCGGCTTCACATTGCCGGGACTAGCGGGGCCTGGAAACCCTCCGGTAGTGTACGGGCAGGCGGTGGCGTTCGACCTGGGGGAGGTCACTGACGTGACGGGCGCGTATATCTGGAATCACAACCAGAACCTTAATACCAAACGCGGCGTGAACGAATTCGCTTTCTATGCGACTACAGACGCCGACCCGAACACGGCGAACTGGGCGATAATTGGTGGGGTGACCAACCTGGCGGAAGCAGGCGGTGGTCCGGCTGAAGCGGCCCAACACTTCACTTTCGCCGAGACTCCTGCTCGATGGTTGGGTCTCGTGATCTTCTCGGCACACAGTGGTCTGGCGAATGACTATGTCGGCTTGTCCGAGGTGCGGTTTGAAGCCGTTCCGGAGCCGACCTCGTTCGCCCTGCTTGGCCTGGCCCTGATCGGCATCGCCGGCCTGCGCCGCCGGGTAGCGTAGTAGTCTCCCGATTGAGTGGTTTTATTCAGGCCGGACGGTCCTTGCGGGGCCGCCCGGCCTTTTTCGTGGCGTTCCGACCGAAACCATGAAATTGACCCCTTCGTCCCTTGCCAAACAGCGGCGGCCGTCGGCGCTCATTCATGCCGCAGGGCTTCAATCGGATCAAGCGAGGCGGCACGGGCGGCCGGGTAGACGCCGAAGATGATGCCCACCAGCACCGAGATCGTAAACGCCAGCGGGATCGACCAGGGAATCAGGCTCGGCTCCACCGTCTTGATGAGCGCGGGCAACACCTCCCACTGATTGGGAAGGAATCGCTCAAAGCCCTTCCGCGCGAGGAGGGTGAGCGGTCCGCAGAATAAGCCGCCTAAAACCCCCAGCGCTCCGCCGGTCACCGACAAGACGACGCTCTCGGTGAGGAACTGACGGGTAATGTCGCGTTTCTTGGCGCCCAAGGCGCGGCGGATGCCCACTTCGCGGGTCCGCTCGATGACGGTGGCCAGCATGATGTTCATGATGCCGATGCCGCCGACGACGAGCGAAATCGCCGCGATCAAGCCCAGAAACAAGATGAACATGATCTGGGTGGTGCGGGCCTGTTCGAGCAGTTCGAGCGGCACCGTGACCGCGAAATCAGGCAGGTCGTGCGCGACCTCGATGGTGCTGCGAATCACGTCGGCCGTCGGCAGCACGGAGTCGCGATCCACCACCCGCAGCGTGAGCTGGCTGATTTCATAGATGTCGCGTTGAAACTGGCCCGGTTTTATCACGACGTTCATGTCGCCGATCCGCCGCCACATGGCCGTGATCGGAATGTAAACATCGCGATCAAACTCCTCGGCGGCGAGCGAGCCGCCGATGCCGGCCGACGGGGCGCGAGGCTTCATGACGCCGACGACAGTGTAAAACTCCTCGTTGATCATGATCTGCCGGCCGACTGGTTCGCCGAAGGGAAAAAGCCGCTGGGCCGTTTCGGCCGCGATCACGCAGTAGTTGCGTTCATGCTCGATGTCGGCATCGCTAATGAACCGGCCCCGATCGAGCCTGAGTCGGGTGACGATGGCGTAATCGGGCGTCGAGCCGACGAGCCGGCCCTCCAGCACCCGCGTGTGATTGCGAAATTCGGCCGTGGTGATGCGAATCGGGATCACCTTTTCGAGCGTCGGGACCGTGGCGAGGAGCCGCACGTAATCCTTGCGTGTCAGCCCATAGCCGGAGTCCTGGAACTCGTCGCCAGAGGGCTTCACGGTACGCACCATGATATTTTGAGCGCCGAGGCTGGCGATTTGCTCCTGGGCGGCACGGCCAATTCCTTCACCGATGGCAAGCAGCCAGATGACGCTCGAGACACCAATGAAGATGCCCAGCACCGTGAGTGACGAGCGCAGCGGATGCATCCACAGGCTTTTGCCGGCGAGCTGAAAAGTTCGCAGCCAAACGGTCAGCGTGGACATCGGTTGTCTCGGTTTCAGTCCCAGTTAAAAACGGGGGAAAAACAACTTCTCCACCTTCCCCCTCTCCCGCTGGGAGAGGGCAGGGTGAGGGAGCAAGCAAATACCGAAGTTATTTTTCCCGTGGACTTTAGGTCTGGGAGAAGGGAACAGACCCGACAGTTGTATAGTCTTAGTATCGTTCATCGGACACAATCCGCCCGTCGCGGAGAACGATCGCCCGCTTGGTGCGTTGGGCCACGTCATGTTCGTGCGTAACCATGATGATGGTGCGGCCTTGGCGGTTGAGCCTATCTAGCAAGTCGAGGATTTCGGTGGCCGTGGCCGTGTCAAGGTTTCCGGTCGGTTCGTCGGCCAGGATGAATTCGGGATTGTTCACCATGCTGCGGGCAATCGCGACGCGTTGTTGCTGGCCGCCGGAAAGCTGCGTGGGCCGGTGATCCAGGCGGCTTCCAAGCCCCACCATCTCGGCCAATTCGATGCAACGCACCCGCGAACGGGGATCGAGTTGGCCGCTGTAGTACAGCGGGATTTCGATGTTCTCCACCACGGTAAGCGCGGGCAGCAAATTATACGACTGAAAGATGAAGCCGATGCGCGAGGCACGGATTTCGGCCCGTTGATCATCGTTCATTTGCGAAACATCGACGTCGCTGAGCATGAACCGGCCGGAACTGGGCCGGTCAAGGCAGCCCAACACGTTGAGTAGCGTGCTCTTGCCGGAGCCGGACGGGCCCATGATCGAGATGTAATCGGCCAGCGGAACATCGAACGACACACCGCGCAAGGCGTGGATCGTCTCTCCGCTGAGGACATAGTCCTTGCCGAGATCGGTCACGCTGACAGCCGGCGTCATTCGGCGGTCCTCGTCGCGGCAGGCTTTGACTCAGTTTGCGGCTTCCCGACCGATGGATCGGACTGGGTCGACGTGGCTGCCTCCGTAGCAGCAGCGGGAGCGGCCGGTGTACTGGGCGTGGCCGCATCGTCAGCAGCTTCCGACGGACTCGCCTCACTGGTCGCAACCGGTCCTTGCGGGACGGTTCGCTGCGATTCTTCCGGCGGCAGGTCGGGCAAGTCCACTTCGCTGAGATATTGACGTGGATTGAGGGCGACTTGCTCCCCCTCGGCAAGGCCCGACTCGACAACAAAGAATTTGTCGTTGGTTGGCCCGGTTTTGATTTCCCGTGCCGACCAACCGCTCGCATCATGGACAAAGGAGTAGAACTTGTCGCCGTGGGCGTAGACGGATTGGACCGGCACCTGGAACGCGCCTCGTACGCGGTCACATTCGATCGTGACCGAGGCAGTCAGCCCAGGTCGCAAATCGGGCGTCGGGTCATCGATGCTGACGAAGGCCCTGTATTCCTTCACGTTGGCCCGTCGCCAACCACCCGGCTCCGCGTATTGGTTGACGCGGCGGACCCGGCCGTGGAGGACGCGATCGCCGAATCCGACGGGACTGATCATCGCAGGCATGTCGGGCCGAACGTACTGAATCAGTGATTCGTTAATGGTAAGCTCAACCTGCATGGAATTTGCATTCGGCAGGCGGATGATTGTTTGCCCCTCGCGGATGATCGCCCCTTCCTCCACGATGAATTGCTGGTCGCCGCCGTGATCGGTCTCGTGGGCGTATTTCACGATCCCGGCGCGGGGGGCCGTCAGAGTACAATGGGCGATCTGGAGTTCCACCTCGCGAAGTTTTTGCAACTCCAGTTCGTGGCTGTTCTTTGCCGATTCCCACTTGGCCTCGGCAATCAAGATCGCACTTGAGAGCGTGGCCACCTGCTTGGGTTTCGTGAATTCGTCGAGGACGTGCAGCTTGGTGCTGGTGGTCTGGAGGTCCTTCTTGGCTTTCTCGACGGCGAAACGGTCGGCCTCCAATTGATTCTCGTTCACGTAGCCCTTCGAGGCCAGCTTCTGGCTGTAGGTGAAGTATTCCTTGGCGCGATTCAAGTTTTCCTCGGCGACGAATGACTCGCCTTCGATCAATTGCCGTTCCTGGAGATATGTGCCTTCGAGGTATTCGCGATTGGCGATGACAGCCGTGTCGTAATTGTTGTGCGACTCCACTTCGAGCGCCTTCACTGTGTTGACGAGGATCAACTGGCCGGTTCGCTGCGATTCGAGAGCAGATGAATCTAGTTGAACGAGGAAGTCACCGGGCTGGACTTCCGTGCCCTCGGAGACGATCTTCAAGATCGAGATGCCAGCCGTGTTATTCGATTTTACCGCGGAACGGATTTCGGTCACGTCGAACGATTCGACTTCGCCGCGCTCGGTGACCGTGAGTTCGAAATCGCCACGCTGGACGGTATGCAGAAGAATTCCCGCGGAGCGGGCATCTGTGTGCTGTCTGGTCCACCACCAGATGCCGCTGCTGGCAGCCAACATAACGGCCACCATCGCGACGATTGTGGTCGTGGCAATCCCTCCGCGGTATTGGCCGGCGTGACGGGAAATCACGATGCGATCCGCCGGAAATCGCTTCCGCCAACGTTCGACCATGATCGTAACTCCCAGCCGCGCCGGATCGGACGCACACACTCCCGTAAGTTAAACCCCGACGAACAGACAAAGTATCGCCGAAACCGAGACAATCCGTTCGCCCTCAATAGGCTGATTATAGGCCGCCCAGCCCTCGATGTCAGCGTGATCGCTTGCCGGCAGCCGAGCCGCCAGCGATCGCTAGGATTCGCCTGGGTTCGGCAATCGTACCAGCCTGGCAGGTTCTCCGCTCTCCGGCGGCTGATGAGCCGAAAAGTCAAGTTCCTGGCCATTTTCCGGCTGCCTCACACCGCCCGGTACGTTCCTTGCCATGCGACAAGCATCTGGCAACTCGAACGGTGCGTTGCAGGGCGGCAAGTTCTCCAAGTAGCTGCGCAGCGGCTGCCCGTGTTCTATACGCAGACCGTTGGCGTCGAGTTCCATGACTCCGAGGTCGAAATCAAGTTGCATCTCCTGCACATAGTGATCGACCCATACGCTCAAAAACTCATTCTGTGCGACGAGCAACTCGATCTGCGCGTTGACCAGGTCGCGCGCCACCGTATCGCCAAACTGCGAGGCGCCGCCCGGCTGTATCGGCTGGCCAATCGCCGGCGCTGCTTCTGGTCGAGCTGGCTCGGAGAGCCGCAGCCGCGCGAGATCGACCTGTGAAATAGCGACATGGACCGCGGCCCGCCGCAACTCGAAGTTCAAATCATCGACGCGGAGCTGCCGCAACGTACCACGAATCCCACGATGCACATTGTCGCGGTAACGGCAGTAAGACCGCTTGGCCTGTTGATACTCGATGAGCGATTGGCGATAGATATTTCGCTCGGCAAGCCGTGTGAGGGGCGCATCGAATTCCAATCCGACACGGAGCCGGCCATTGGTATCTCGAAATCGAAACGGATTGTCGCCAACATTGCCAATGTCACCGTTGAACACCAAATCCAGATCGCTTTCCAAATCGTTGGCATTGAATTGCACCAGCCGCCAGGAGTCGACCAGGGCCGCGCGGGCATTCATCCAGTCCAAGCGATAGCGGCTGGCGATGCA
>JAKEGR010000218.1 GCA_022615465.1 Planctomycetota bacterium
ATTGCCTCCGTATTTTTGCCGTGAACCGCCGGCAGACCGAACCAGTTTCGGCCCGAATCGGCAGGGCGAGGTGTTTGTCGAGGCAGCCCGAGCGGGGGATGCCCTCTCCCGGTTCACTTTGTATACCCAACCATCTTAGGACTTAGGAGAACCTTCCGTGTTTGAGTCGATCGCCGTTGTCGGCGCCACTGGTGCCGTGGGAAACCTAATTCGTTCACTTCTCGACGAACGCAAGTTCCCTCATGAGCAGATCAAGTTCCTGGCCTCCGCCCGCTCCGCCGGGAAAACGATTGAGTTCCAGGGTAGAAAGCACAAAGTCGAGGAGTTGCGGCCCGAGGCGTTCGACGGCGTTGAGCTAGCCATCGGCAGCACGCCCGACCCCGTGGCCAAGGAATTCGTCCCTTGGGCGGTCGAGCGCGGCTGTGTCGTCGTCGACGAAAGCGGCTACTGGCGCATGGATCCCAAGGTGCCTCTGGTCATTCCCGAAGTGAATCCCGAGGCAGCGTTCAACCATCAAGGAGTCATCGCCAGTCCCAACTGTTCCACGACCCAAATGGTGGTCGCGATGAAACCGCTGCACGACGCGGGCCGCATCACCCGTGTTGTCGTCAGTACGTACCAGGCCACAAGCGGCGCCGGCGTGGGCGGGCAGCGCGACCTCGAAAACGGCTCCCGCGCCGCTCTCCATGGCAGCACCCACAAGTACGAAACATTTGCCCACCCGATCGCATTCAACTTGATCCCCCAGATCGGCTCCCCCAAACACGCGGGCTACACTTCGGAAGAAATGAAGATGGTGGACGAGACCCATAAAATCCTCGGCGACAACACGATCCGCATCTGCCCGACGTGCGTTCGTGTGCCGGTCCTCAATTGCCACAGCGAGAGCATTCTGGTCGAGACCGAGCGGAAGATCACCGCTGAGGAAGCCCGCGAGCTGTTCGCCAATTTTCCGGGTATCAAGGTTGTCGACGACTTGGCGAAGGGTCGATATCCCAAGCCGAGCGACTGCGACGGCGACGACGCGGTGTTCATCGGCCGGATTCGCGAGGATCTCTCGTACGACAACGGCCTGGCGTTCTGGTGCGTGAGCGATAACCTTCGCAAAGGCGCGGCCACGAATGCAGTCCAAATCGCCGAACTACTGGACCGCACCTGAGCGGCGGTGAATTCATGCTTGGAATCACTAATGCGCGCTCGTTGGCTGAAAATGACCGTGGCCTATGACGGCGGCGCTTACGCCGGCTGGCAAATCCAGCCGGATAGGCTGACAGTGCAGGGGGTCGTCGAATCGGCATGGCGTGAAATCACGCAGGAGAGCGT
The DNA here is from genome assembly GCA_022615465.1 of Planctomycetota bacterium. Taxonomy (GTDB): domain Bacteria; phylum Planctomycetota; class Planctomycetia; order Pirellulales; family Lacipirellulaceae; genus JAKEGR01. Next base: position 1,324 of record JAKEGR010000218.1, read on the forward strand.
GCGCCTCTCTGCAGCCGGCCGCACCGACGCCGGCGTCCACGCGCATGGCCAGGTCGCCGGCGTTGTCACCGAGAGCCATCTGCCGGCCGAAGACTTGCACCGCGGCCTGAATGCCGTGCTGCCGGACGACGTGGTCGTGCTTGCCGTTGAAGAAGCCCGCAAGGGATTCCATGCCACGCACGACGCGATAGGAAAACGCTACCGATACCAGATCCACAACGGCCGCATTCCTTCGGTCTTTGATCGCCACTTTACATGGCACTATCCCCGCCCGCTCGATGCCGCGGCAATGCATGTCGCGGGGCAATCGCTCGTTGGCCGCCATGACTTTGCCAGTTTCGAATCGGCCGGTTCAGAACGGGTCGATACCGTGCGCACCATCACCGAACTGACCGTCGCGCGCGGCACGGGCGAACTCGCTGAGCAAGTCACGGTCGAAGTTGCGGGCGACGGTTTTCTATACAACATGGTACGGGTCATTGTCGGCACGCTTGTCGAAGTGGGGCGGGGCGCTCGCAACATCGATTGGCCGCCCGAGGTTCTCGCCGCCCGCGACCGCCGCCGCGCTGGCCAAACCGTTCCGCCGCACGGCCTGATCCTCGTCCGCGTCGATTACGAGTGACAGCAAACAGCCGATCGCACTTTCGCCATTCGACGCGGCGGGGTAGACTGTGGAACGATTTGTTTTTCCCGTCCGGATTAGTATTCCGTCCTCGATCTCCGACCTCTCCACGTGGCTATCAATCGGCAATTCGTCGGCAACTACCGCCTGTATCATCTGATCCGCGCGGGGGCGATCTATGAGATATGGGCCGTTCGGCCGATGTCCGAGACGACGGTTTATGCCATGAAATGGCTTCCGCCCGGGCCGAAATACTCTCGCGCGACCGTGTCCGAGTTGAAACACGAGTACCGGGTTGGCGTGGCGCTCGATCATCCCAATGTGATTAAGACCTACGAATTCGACACTACGTCGAACGGGGCTTACATGCTGCTGGAGTTGTTCAAGGTGCCTAACCTCAAGCAGCAGATTATCGCCGACTGCAAAGCGTTGCAGCATCGCGCGAAACCGATTTTGGTGGCGGCCGCTGCCGGCCTTGCCCACTTGCACGAGCATGGCTGGATTCACCGCGATATCAAACCTGATAATTTTTTGCTGAGCGACGACAACGTGGTGAAGCTAATCGACTTTAACTTGGCGCGCAAGCCGGCCGGCGTGCTCGGCAAGTTTTTCGGAACAAAAACCACAGTGCAGGGCACCCATAGCTACATGGCCCCTGAGCAAATCCGTGGCCAGCAAGTTGACGTCCGAGCCGACATCTACGGTTTCGGTTGCATGCTGCACGAATTTTTCTCCGGCAAGCCGCCATTTACGGCCAATAGCCCGAACGAGTTGCTGCAGCGCCACTTGCGATCGAAGCCTCCCACGCTCACGGTTGTCGACAAGAACATCATCCCCGAGTTTGCGGCCTATGTGCAAGCCATGATGGCCAAAGAGCCAAAAGACCGGCCGGGTAGCATGAAAGACGTGATGATGGAAATCAAGACCCAAAACATTTTTTATAATAGGCCGCAGCCGCCGGCGAACGGCGCAGCGCAGAAGGAGAAGCAAAGTGAGTAGGTGGATTAACTCACCTACGCACCTGATTACCAACCCCCCATGGCAAGCAACTCGTACCGCCTGGCCTTTGATCAGCCGCTGTTCCGATTGGAGGAACAGATCGCGCAGCTCGATGCCAGCGAACCGAAAACACCTGAGTTACACGACCAGGTTCGCGCACTCCGGCGCGAGCTGGCCGACACGACGCGCCGCATCTACAGTCAACTCGATCCATGGGAGACCGTGCAAGTGGCTCGGCATCCGGACCGGCCGATGCTCACCGATTATCTGGCTCTCTTATTTGACGAATTCATCGAGCTTCACGGTGACAAGTTTTTTGGCGACGATCGCGCGCTCCGAACCGGTTTTGCCAAGCTCGATCGCTACAAGCTTCTTGTCGTTGGTCACCACAAGGGCAAGACGCTTAAAGAACGCAACGAATGCTTCTTCGGCTGCGCTCATCCGGAAGGCTACCGCAAGGCAATGGCCAAGATGCGTCTGGCGGCCAAGTATCATTTGCCGATCCTATGCCTGATCGACACCCCCGGCGCGTATCCAGGCATCGGCGCGGAGGAACGCGGCCAGGCCCAGGTAATCGCCGAAAGCATGCTCGAAATGTCGCGTCTGCCGACGCCGATCATCTGCATTGTCATTGGCGAGGGCGGCTCTGGCGGCGCGCTTGGCATAGGCGTGGGCGACCGCGTCGCGGTGCTGCAGTTTGCTTACTACTCCGTGATCAGCCCTGAAGGCTGTGCCGGCATTCTTTGGAAGAGCCACGACTACGCACCGGACGCCGCCCGCGCGCTCAAACTCACGTCGAAACATCTTCAAGAATTTGGCTGCGTGGATGACGTCATTGAAGAACCGCTCGGCGCTGCTCATCGCGA
>JAKEGR010000219.1 GCA_022615465.1 Planctomycetota bacterium
CCGCCGCCGTGACCTGCCATCGTTCACCCTGCTTTCCAGCAAATCGGGACTGACTAAAGCACTTTAATCATGACGAAGAATCCGCTTCCTTGAACCACTGATCGAGTTCTTCGCGATCGGGCCGGAACTCGCTCGTGACGCTCCGCCGCGCCATTTCGATCGCCACTTTCGGCGGCAAGTTCTTGGCAAATCCGACGATGGCCGCCGCGGTAGTGCGGAAGAAAGCCGCTTCGGTAACACCCGCCAACTCGATTCGCGTGGCGAGCGGGGCAGCGAAACCGTAGGACAGCAGGATGCCCAAGAACGTGCCGACCAGTGCCGCACCCACCTTATGGCCGATCTCGGCAGGCGGCCCGTCGATATGCGCCATCGTAATCACGATGCCCAGCACTGCCGCCACGATGCCGAAGCCCGGCAAAGCGTCGGCCACCTTCGTCAAGGCCAAGACAGGCAGGTGATGTTCTTCTTCCATCACCTTGATTTCCGCGTCGAGCAGCTTGGCAAGTTGCTCGGCGTCGGCCGTGGCTTCCACCAAGGGCGCGATCCCGCCGCAGATGAATTTCGATACATGATGGTTTTGACCGATCCGCGGATACTTGTTCAAGATCGTACTATCATGTGGATTTGAAACATGCGACTCGAGTGCCAGCATGCCGTCGCGGCGGGCTAGCCGCATCATGTCGTACAGGCACCTGAACAGATCCTGATAGGTATTCCGGCCGTACGGAGTACCCTTGAGCGTGGCCAGGATGCCTTTGACCATGTCGATCAGCACCTTCTTCGGCGTGCTGACGATGAGCGCGCCCAAAGCCGCGCCGCCAATGGTCACCAGCTCCGATGGATGGTAGAGCGCCCCGACGTGCCCGCCGGCCATCATGAAGCCGCCCAGCACGCCGGCAGTCACAACAATACATCCCACGATGACAATCATGGTCCGCCAACTCGCGTTGCATCTCGCCAGGCCGCACAGCGATCCCCAGCGTCCTGTGCGGCTTGGAAGCCAAGTGGGCCAGGCTTTCGAGCCTGACAGAATCCCGCCCTTGTCAGGCTGGATAGCCCGACCTACCTAGCCAACCATAGCTTGGAGAAGCCCCCCCGGCTTGGATTTCTGAAGACATTTGATTGGGAAAAAGCGACGCGCGGAGATAAGAGCGGCAAGAGCGATTTCGCGAAATGTGTGGCCTTGGCGATCGGCCCATGCCCCACGCATAACCGATAGGAACGAAACGATCCCATTTCGGGCCAGCCGCTCACCCCACAAAGCCATCGAGGAATGTTTGGGTTCCAATTTCGATCGGAATCCTCCAGGGTGTTTTCCTCGGTCCCGGCCCGTGCGATAATACGCGGAACTGTCCGAGAAGACATGATGAGTTCTGAACCCACCCAATCGTCACCTGAATCGGCCCCGGCTACACAGCGTCCACATCACGTCCGCCGTGTGGCGAAGTGTGTTTTCCTGCTCCTTCTGACGTATCTGCTGCTGGCCTACCTGCTCATACCGATGTTCTGGTTGGCCCACACGCATGGGCATCCGTCGCTGGAAGGCATGCCGCGAATCACCACAACGGCCGACGGCATCCCCGGCGATCCGCTGAATGTGGCACTCATCGGCTCGGAAAGTGAAGTGAAATCGATTCTGGAATCGGCTGGCTGGTTCCGCGCCGATCCGCTTGGACTCCGCAGCGATCTGCGAATTGCCGAGGATTCGGTCCTTGGACGACCCTACGACGACGCGCCGGTTAGCCGACTCTACTTGTTCAACCGCCGCGAGGATCTGGCTTATGAGAAGCCCCTCGGCGACAGTCCACGCCACCGGCATCACGTGCGATGGTGGCGATCTCCCGAGCCGGCAACCGATGGCCGTCCCTTCTGGATCGGTTCCGCAACGTTCGATCGCGATATCGGCCTCAGTCACACCACGGGCCAGGTCACCCACCACATTGCACCGGATGTCGATGCCGAACGCGACGGCCTCTTCATCGATCTGGACGGTACGGGCCGACTTGACGACGAATACTTCGTCGACGACTTCCAAAAGCCGCCCTCCGGCCGCAATGGCGGCGGCGACCCCTGGCACACGGACGGCCGGCTGCGAGTGGGCGCGATTCGATCCAACGATTAGGCCGTGGCGCCGCCGATTTGCCCAAACCGAGTTCCCCGGAGACAGCATCCATGACAGGCTCTCGAAGCGTCGTTGGACAATCCGCTGTCGTCGCGGCAGCTTTGGGCTTGGCGCTGGCCGGTTGGCTCCGCGATTTATCCCTGGCCGCTGAGGATGCAAAACCGTTGGAGCAGGGGCACTTGGCGCTCGCGTCCGACGCGACTGCTGAGTTTCGCTTCAGCGGCCCGATTGGCGAGCGGATCGATGCCAATGTCAGCGGCTGGTTGATGCCTTGTCCGCGGGCCAATCCCGGCCTGTTGGAGATGTTTCGCGTCCGCGACCGGCAACCGGTGCCCCAGTTAGTCCCCTGGGCAGGCGAGTTTGTTGGCAAATACCTGATCTCGGCCATCCAAACATTACGCATGGTCGATGATCCTGCCTTGGAGCGGCAAGTATCGGCCATCGTCGCTGAAGTGTGCAAGATGCAGGACGAAGATGGGTACCTGGGGCCGTTTCCGCGGGACCAGCGACTGCTAGGGCAATGGGATCTGTGGGGCCATTACCACGTCATGCTGGCCCTGCTGATGTGGCATGAACGGATCGGCGACAAGCAATCGCTTGACACCTGCCTGCGGGCCGCCGACTTGATGGGCCGCACGTACCTGGACGGCAACCGGCGCGTCTTCGACGCAGGCTCCCACGAGATGAATATGGCCGTGATTCACGTCCTGGGTCGCCTTTATCGCCTGACTGGCGAGCCGCGATATCGACTACTCATGAGCCAAATCGAAGAGGATTGGGAGCGTACTGGCGATTACTTCCGCACGGGTTTGGCGGGAGAGGAATTTTTCCGCTCGCCGCGACCACGCTGGGAAAGCCTGCACGACCTGCAAGGATTGGTCGAGTTGTACCGCATCACCGGCGACGAGCGTTATCGGCAAGCTTTTCTGCACCATTGGGCTAGCATCCGACGATGGGACCGCCGCAACTCCGGCGCGTTCTCGTCCGGTGAGCAGGCCACCGGCAATCCCTACGAAGCGACGGCAATCGAAACCTGCTGCACAGTTGCCTGGATGGCCGTCTCGCTCGACGCCCTGCAGCTTACGGCCAATTCCTTGATCGCCGACGAGCTTGAGTTATCCACTTTCAACGCCGCCTGCGGCGCGCAGCACCCCTCGGGACGTTGGTGGACCTATAACACCCCGATGGATGGAACTCGTGAGGCGTCGGCCCACTCAATCGTCTTCCAAGCCCGTGCCGGTACGCCGGAACTGAATTGCTGCTC
>JAKEGR010000220.1 GCA_022615465.1 Planctomycetota bacterium
GCCAGATAGGGCAGAAAAAACAGTCCCTCGGCACCCGGCGGCGTGACGGCCGCTTCCTCGGTGAGCACGTCGTAGACATCGATCTTGCGGCGCTTGGCCAGCGCGGCAACCGTCTCGCACAGCGCATTGCGGAACCATTGCAGCGATCCGCCGGCGGCCAGCGTGACGCCCATCATGTGCCACTTGCCGCGAACCGCGTGGCAAAACGTGTGCAAGCGGCCGTGCGGATCGACTTCTGGCTTCTCGCTGTGGACAAACACGACACCGGAAGTGCCGATCGATGTCGAAAGGACGCCAGCCCGCACAATGCCGTTGCCCACCGCACCGGCGGCGCAGTCGCCTGCGCCGCCAACCACGATGCAGTCGGTGGACAGGCCGAGGAGCTTCGCGGAATCACTGGTCAGTTGACCCGTGATTTCCTCCGATTCGTAGCACTTGGCAAACAAGCTTTCGTCCAGTTCGAGTTTTGCAAGGAGCGGCCTGGACCACTCGCGTTTCACCACGTCGAGGAGCAGCATGCCGCTCGCGTCACTCACGTCGGTGGCGACCTCGCCCGTGAGGCGGCGACGGATTTCGTCCTTTGGCAGCAGCACCTTCACGGTTTTATCGAAGTTCTTCGGCTCGTTATTCCGCAGCCAGAGGATTTTCGGGGCGGTGAAGCCGGTCAGCGCCGGGTTGGCCACCATCTTGATGAGTTGCTTCCGGCCGCCGGCACGGCGCTCGATTTCCTCGCATTCAGCGGCGGTTCGCTGGTCGTTCCATAAGATGGCTCGGCGGACGACTTGATTCTTCTTGTCGAGAAACACCGATCCATGCATCTGGCCGGAGAGGCCGATGGCCCGCACATCGGCCGGCTTGAGTTTGGCCTGCTTGACGACGGCCCGCACCGATTCCACCGTTGCCCGCCACCAATCCTCCGGGTCTTGCTCACTCCACAGAGGTTTGGGATGGTAACAAGGGTAGGTGGCCAACGATTGGCCAAGGATTTTGCCTTTTGTGTTGATGGCCAGAACCTTGGTGCCGGACGTGCCGACGTCGATACCGAGATAAACACTCATGGCGTGAGTTGCTCCGTGGAGAAATGTTTGCGAATCATCTTGGTAGGAACGTCGGTCTGCTGGGCGATTGCTCTTTCCGCAGGCGTGTTGGTCGGCTGCGCCGGCGAGCCGCATGTAGCGCCGACCATGCCGCGGCCAAGTGTAGCATTACGCGTGCTGGTGGTGAATGACGCACCGCTGGCCGAGGCGATCCAGCGGCTGCGGGGCGAATGGACCGAACTGTCGGGCGGAATCTTGTCAGCCACGTCAGTCTCTTGGGAGGAGTTTCCCAAAAACGAATCGTCGGAATCCCTCCCCGCGGATGTGCTCGTGTTTCCAGCCCGATACTTGGGTGAATTTTGCGAGCGTGGGATGCTACGGCCGGTACGCGTCACTGTGTTGAGCGGAGACGGCTATCAGGCGGACGATGTTTTCCCCGTTGTGAGCCAATGGCTAGTCCAATATGGCAACAAGGTGATGGCTTTGCCGCTGGGGGTTCAGGTTGCGCTGGTGGGATATCGCGAGAGCTGGCTGGCCAACCGCGATCCACCTTCAACTTGGCCAGAGTATCTTGACCTGGTTCGCCAACAGGGCGTGGCCCCGGAATGGTGGCCGACGGAGGAAGCAGGCGATCGTCGCTATGCCGTCGAATTCCTCGCTCGTGCTGCCTCGTATGCGGCAGATCCGGGAGAGGAATCCGCATTATTCGATCTGGAGACCTTTGAGCCAAAACTCGCCACCTTGGCATTCGTGCGGACGCTGGACGAATGGATCCAAGAGACGAACCTCGTCCGCGAAGCAGCGAAACAGCAGTCGGCCGACGGAGGGAATGCGAGGGTGGTTTGGACGGTGCCGCCCGGGTCTGAGCAAGTCCTCAATCGTTCTTCAGGCCCCGCGGGTTCGCGGGAAGATTCAGCAGTTGGCCTGCACCGGTCGCCGTTCATCGCCGATGGTCGCCTGGTTGGTGTCGCCACAGGCTCGCGAAACGCGGCCAGCGCGTTTAAGCTGTTGGCCTGGATGGGGGGGCCGGAGATACGCGACCAACTCGGTAAGGCCAGCGGCAAGTCGCTGCCCGTTCGTCGTTCGCAACTTCCTGGCATCGTCGAATGGTTCAAAGGCTTCGTGGACCGGGTAGACGAAGCGAGCCTTGCGGAAGCGACCGAAGCGGCGCTGAGCCAAGACCATTGCTTGATGATCCCGCAGATTCCCGGTGTTGATGAGTACCTCGATGAGTTGGGGGCGGCGGTGGAAAACGCATTGATCGGGAAGGCGACCGCTTCAGAAGCAATGTCGCAGGCTAACGCGAAATGGGAAGCAATAACCAACCGCAGAGGCCGTGACGCCCAGCGTCGAGCGTACCTAATACTACAGCGCTAAGTCAGGGCCACTTGCAGCGGATGGTTTGACTGAGTGTGATGCCGATTCCATGCAGTTTTTGCAGTGTTTTCTTGCGGTGGAACGTCC
>JAKEGR010000221.1 GCA_022615465.1 Planctomycetota bacterium
AGGCCGGCTTTCTTGCTCTTGTTAGGTCTGCATGCCGCGACAAGTACCGGAGAGAGGACTTGAACCTCCACGACCTTGCGGTCACTGGATTTTGAGTCCAGCGCGTCTGCCAATTCCGCCACTCCGGCATGTTCCATAAGCCTACCCCGAAGCGTGCCGGCCGCAAAGGGGCGTTATCTGCCCGTTGAACAAGGGGACAGGCACGACGCGCGACCACGTCAAATTGAGCCGATTCTTCAAGCGATCTGCGAGCCAGTCCCCTTTTTCAACAGACTGTTATCGGAGCAAACACCACGTTTGAGATACGCCTGCGATTCCCGCCTTGTGACGGAGCGGAGCAATTCCGCACATCATCCCGGTTGCGATGGTCCCTGGCTGCTTGGGATCGCACCCTACCGCCCTATGGATATTCACGGTCGCGTGGAAAAGCTAAGATGGTCGCTTCTAGCACGCGACAGGAGACCTGTTCATTGGCCCAGTTTGTCGGATCATTGGCCCGTCACCCCGCTCGAGCGTCATTCATCTGGTACGGCAGCGGCGTGATCGCTGGTTCGTTGTTGCTGGCGCATCACTATTGCCGTGCGCCGAAAGCAGAGCCGATTTCGTTGATCGACGCGGCCTTCACAGCCACCAGCGCGCTGTGCGTGACGGGCCTCGGCGTGCGATCGACGGGCAATGACTTCTCGTGGCTCGGACAGTTAGTCATCCTCCTGCTGGTCCAACTCGGTGGGATTGGCATCATCACGGTGACGACATTCGTAACTCTCAATTTGGGCGGTCGGCAGAGTTTGCATAATCGGACCCTGTTGACGGAAACGCTTGGCTTAGGCGACGAGCCAGATCTCCGAAAGGTGCTTCGTCGCGTGGTGCAGTTCACGGTCTTGTTTGAACTTGCCGGCGCGGCAGTGTTAACTGCCCGCTTTCTGTTCGATTACCCATTCTCCACCGCGCTGTGGCATGGCATCTTTCATTCGATTACCGCCTTCTGCAACGCCGGTTTCGGATTGAACGACGACAGCTTGATGGCCTACCGAGACGACTGGTTCGTCAATTTGACGGTGATGGGGCTGGTTATCATCGGCGGCATTGGCTATCCGGTGATGATCGATCTCACCCGCAATTGGCACGGTCCGTGGCCCGATCGCTGGGCACGCCTCATGCTGCACACAAAGCTGATGCTGTCGGGCACGGCGGCATTGATCGTGCTGGGAACCGCTGCAATGCTCGCTCTCGAATGGAGAGATGCGCTCGCCGGGTTGCCGCTGTCGAAGCGGCTGTTGGTTGCTATGTTTCAGTCGGTCACCCCCCGTACCGCGGGTTTCAACACGGTGGAGATCGGATTGCTGAACGATGCGACGTTGTTTGTCATCATTCTCTTAATGATGATCGGCGCTGGCCCCTGCTCGACGGGAGGCGGTTTCAAGGTTTCCACGCTTACCGTGCTCATTCTGCGCGCCTGGTCAAGCTTCAGGGGCAGGGCGCGAGTTCAGGTGGCTCGCCGTACGATCCCACAGGAAATCATCGACCGCGCCGTCACAACTTCCCTAATTTTCGCTGTTGTCGCGGTTCTTGGGGTGATCGGCCTGCTGACATCCGAGCACTTTAATTACTTGGAAACGGTGCCCGGCAAATTGTTTCTCGATGCCTCTTTTGAAGTTGTGTCTGCATTGGCCACGGTAGGCCTGAGTACCGGAATCACGCCCCACCTCACAACGGCGGGGAAAATGATTATCATTGCCTTAATGTTCATTGGACGGCTCGGACCGATTACGGTGGTGGCGGCGGTGTCGTTGGGACAACGCGACCAACGGATCGCCTACGCCAGTGAAGAACCGCTCGTTGGATGACCCGCGATGGCAAAACCGAAAAGACATTTTGTCGTATTGGGCTTGGGGACGTTTGGCGGGGCGCTTGCCCTCCATCTCGCCGAGAACGGCTGCCGCGTGACGGGCGTCGATATGGACCAAACACTCGTCGAGGCGCTCAAGGACAAGCTGTACGAAGCGGTGATTGCCAATGCGACGGAACGGTCGGCAGTCGAGCAATTGGGTATGGCCGAGGCCGATGCGGTGTTCATCAGCCTTGGCGAGGAGCTAAGTCTCTCGCTGCTGGCGACCTTGCATGCAAAAGAGGCGGGTGCCAGGCGAATCATCGTCAAGGGCCTGTCGGACGAGCACGGCAAAATTTTGCGATCGCTGGGGGTTGAACGCGTTGTGTTTCCGGAGATTGAAATTGCTCGCAGCCTGGCCGATCAGATGACCTGGCCCAACGTGCTCGACTATGTGCCGATTGACCCCGAGCACAGCGTGGTGGAGATCACGCTGCCTGAATCACTGGCCGGCACGACGCTGATGGAGGCCGATCTGCGGCGACGGTTCAACATTTGGGTCGTCGGGGTGAAGGATGTTCTCTCAGGGAAGTTCCAGATGTTTCCCGATGCTGACTTCCGATTCAATGAGGATCAGTTGCTAGTGATGATCGGCAAGCAGGAGGATCTAAACCGGTTCCGCGAGTTACGATAAGTAGCAGGTTGATATTATTTCCCCGACAAGGGGTTCAAACTTAAACCCAATTGTGTGGAGCATCACGGCATGACTTTGAAAATCAAATCGGTGGATGACAGCCAATTCGACCTCGTGGCGCTTGGCGAGTGCATGATTCGTCTATCGCCGGCAGGGCATGGTCGGATCGAATTCGCCCCAGCGCTTGAGGTCTGGGTTGGCGGTGGCGAATACAACGTGGCGTATGCGCTCTCGCGTCTCGGATTGCGAACTGGCTGGGTCGGTGGCTTGAACACATCCCCCATGGGCCGCACCATTGCCAATCATGCTCGAGCCGTGGGCATGGATATTTCGCACGCCGTCACGCGCAAGTACGACGGCGTGGGCAAGATCGATCGCATCGGGCTTAATTTCACGGAGGTCGGCCACTCGAAGCGGCCGTCGGCAACGCTCTACGACCGCGGCCACTCGGCGACTGCAGGCATCAAGCCGGGGGAGGTTCCTTGGAAGAAGCTGTTCGCGGAGCAGGGCGTCCGTTGGCTCCATACGGGCGGCATTTTCGCGGCGCTTTCGGAAAATACGAGGAAGGTGGTGGCCGAAGCGGTCAAAGCAGCCCATGAAGCCGGCACCGTGGTGAGTTACGATCTCAACTTCCGCTCAAAGCTCTGGTCGTCGGAAGAGGCGATTGCCACGACGAAGCCTCTCGTGCCGTACATCGACTGTCTGATCGGCAACGAAGAGGACTTCCAAAAAGTGCTCGGCTACGAAGTGGCGGGGGTCGATGTCGAAAAAGGGAAACTCGACACGTCCGCGTTCAAGACAATGGTCCATCGGGTGGTAAACGACCATCCGAACATCAAGGTGGTTGGCACCACGTTGCGCGGCGTCAAGACGGCATTGGTAAACGACTGGTCGGCCATCATGTGGCATGAAGGCACGTTCTACGACGGCCCTTCCTACCCCGGTCTGGAAATTGAGGACCGTGTGGGAGGCGGCGATGGTTTTGCATCGGGTTTCACCTACGGTTTTCTCACGGGTCGCGCGCCGCAAGAGTGTGTCGATCTTGGCGTCGCCCACGGCGCTCTCTTGATGAGCACACGCGGCGATACAAGCCAGATTACCCTGGAAGAACTCAAGCACATTGCTACCGGCGGCTCCGCCCGCATCAAACGGTAATCAATGAAATTGCCGTGATTCAAGTCGACCACAAACTCACGCCGGCCGATCTCTTGCCGAAGCTCAACCGCTTCTGGTCGCGCTCGGCCGAGTGCATCGACGCGATCGAAAACAACTTTCCGCCCGGCTCCGCATCGCCCGTGTTCACGGTGAAAGGCCGCTACACGGCCCGCGGTTGGACCGAATGGACGCAAGGTTTTCGGGTTGGTTCAGCACTGCTGCACTTCGAT
>JAKEGR010000222.1 GCA_022615465.1 Planctomycetota bacterium
CCTGGTCGCTCTTCCACCATTCCAGGCGGGAGCCGAGTTTCCAGCAATCGTTGAGGGTATAGAACAAGTACTGGTTGATCCCATAGTCCTCGCTCTCAACCGTCGGATCGCCGTACAGGCCATCGGTGTGAATGTAGTCGGTCTGCAGCACGTACTGAGTGCAGGCATTCAGGTCGGCAGTCACGACGACGCTGTGGGAGTACCCCCCCTCGTCGCCGCTGCGGAAACCAAAGTTGCCGGCCGTCAACATGTAGGACACACTCACGTCGTCGCTCGCTTGACGCGTGAAACCGGTGTGGATGGCGTTGCCATTGCCGTATTGGTCGTAGCCAGTGTCCCAGCCGAGTACCCAACCGAGGTGGTACGTCATGCGGTCGCTTGCCTCGTAGGAGCCTAAGACACCGGTGTGGGTAAATGGTTCGCTGTTGTAAAATGTCAGTGCATGGCTGTAGAAGAAATTTCCAGTCGCGGGCACAACTTCATAGCCCACCAGAGTGAAGAAGTGACCGATCTTGAACGACCAATCCCCGTAAGCCAATTGGGCGTAGGCCTGCGGGATGGCCCAGCCATACTCGCCATTGTCAAACGACACATCCCAGACGTTATCCTCGTTGCCGAAAGCCTGGGTCTTCTGGGCGTCCGTGCCGTAGACGACGTCGAACCGATAGCCCCAGTCCCAACTGCAGCAGGAACCATCTGCCAGCTTCTCGCCATACAGCCAAGCTTGGTGCATATTTAACTGGTCCGGCACGTCATTGAAGTCCAGCAGATCGTTGAACTGGTTCGACAGGCCGGTGTTGTCCGAATGGTAGCCGGTCTGAAACCAGCCGCCGTAGTTCACGTCGCAGCAGGGGGAGAGGTTTTCTTTCAAAGTCCAGGCATCGCCCAGGCAGCAGTCGCCCAACAGACCGCATCCACCACCGCAGCCACACGAGGCGTCTTCGCAACCGCAGGCCGGATCGCCGCAGTTCTCTGATGATGAATCCGCTTGTTCTTCGGCTGCCGGAGCATCCGCGGCGGGGGCGTCTGCCGCTTGCTCTTCCTCCAAATTGTAGTTGAACGCCGCCAGGGTCGATGACTGTTGGGCCATCGCCGGAGCAGCATAGTAGGCCAGCACGGCCAGTCCCAGGATCCATCTCACTGCGTTCACCTTCGCGACTCCTTGTTCGATGACCAACGCGACGGAAATGTGAGCGTGTCGCGAAAGGTCCGGTGGCAATGAACGACTCCATGGCGCACCGTCCACGGGTGACGTTCACCGAATCAGCCAACCGCCTCGTAACCCTATCGACCGGTGAGCAACGACCATGCATGCATAAATGCTTCGCTGCAAAGGGATTCAGGGTCGGATGAGGCCGTATTGGCAAACTTTGACAGATAGTGAAATCGTGCCGAGCAGTGAGTTTTGTGGCTGGTGAAACTTTGCCGACTTGAAGAGGCAAGCGGCACGCCCGCGCTCGTGGCCACCTGGCGCGGAATGGCGCGTTCTCAGTTGCTTCGGGCGGGAGAGTCGGGCAGATCATCGCTTTCGTACGCCATGACCACCCACCGCAGCGATTTTCTGCCGGGAAGTCGCCCACGCTGAAGCGTGAGCACGATACCGAACGGCTCGCTCCGCGGAGGATCCTGGCGAGGCGTAATCACATATTTTTTGCGGAAGAGGTATTGCCCTTGGCCGCGATTCTCGACGGCCAGCGTCTCGTCCCTGCGGATCTCTGCATCCTTGCCGGCGGCCCGCACGGCTTGCACGACCGGATCATCGCTGAACTCCTGAAGGGGATCCTTTGCCGGCTCGCCGGGGGGCAGGTCGGTTGCTGCCGTGGCCGGCGAGGCGCCGAGAACCGTGAGCCGAAACGCCGGCTCGACCTGGTCCGATTGCAACAGGCCCAACCATTCGAGCGATAGCGATTCGGCTTGCCGGTAATGTAAGTGCTCGATGAGTTTGACCCGGCTTATCATTGCGCAGCCACAACCAACACACAGGGCCAGGCCAGTCAAGGCGGCCGTACGACCGACAAGCACTCCCTCGCTTGCTTCAATGTGACGCAACGCAACGAGTGATACCCCAGCGCCGAGCAGGGGAATCGCCAGCAAGAGCGGCGCCATGAAGCAGAGCGGAGCGGCCAGGCCAAAGACCAGCCCGAGGAGAGCCAGGGTGCTCAACGATCCATACCGAACGAGTTGATCGTCCCCTTCGGCTTGGAATGCCGGGGTGGTTGCGGCGCCCGTTGCTCCCATATTGGTTTCCACGATTATCCTTGTGTTCTGGAAATCGGCGAAGTTTGGTTCGATCTGGATTAGCCGCGGCTCACGACCATGCCAGGCGCTGCTTCGAACTTGGCGCGTTTGTGCTGGTAGATCTTGACAAAGCCCACCGCCCGAAAACGACCCGTGCTGCCAGAGCCAAACGCACTGGGTGCCGAGGCGCGTTCGACCAACCGCAACCATGCCGCGTCGGGCGAAGCATACGCCGAAGCAGTTTTCACCTCGGCGGGCCCCACCAGTTTACCGCCAAAGGCGTCCTTCGGCATGGGGGATGTGTGAAGCGTGGCCGTAACAAACGCGGCCAGCACCCAAGCCGCGATCAGCGCCGCGAGAGGACCGCCGACCGGGTCGATCGGATTCTTGAACCGCATCCGCGTTTTCGAGGCCGCACCAGTAAAGGTTCGACAAACGGCCATCGACGCACAGAACAGCGCCCACAGGATCACGAAGTCAAGCCAATAGGTGTGCTCTCCATCGGCCAGTTCATCGAGATAAATCACGACCGGCGAGTAAAACCCAAAAGCCAACAGTCCGCTGAGCAGGATGTTCACCAGTGTGATGGCGTTGCTCCACAGACCCTCGCGGACCAGCATCGCCAGGCCGGCGAACACAACGATTGCATAGATGATGTAGAAGAACATAACGTTTGTCTGTTGCCGGATTCTATAGCTTCAAAACACGTTGCAGTTCAGCGAGGGAGGTGACCCCCTTGGCTACCAACAGCAGCCCTTCTTCTTGGAACGACCGCATGCCGGCGGCTCGCGCGGCCTTGTGCAACAACTCAAGCTTTGGCTGCTTCACCAGAATCTCGCGGATCGGGTCGTTGACAACCAGCAACTCGAAGATCGCGGTGCGCCCGTAGAAGCCGATCCCCGCACATGCTGCACAGGGCTTTTCGATTTCCTCGGGCTTGGGCACGCGGTACAGCGCCTCGATTTTTCCCGCCGGGATACCCAGTTTCTGCAGGAGATCGGGGGTCGGCGCGTAACCGACCTTGCAGCCGTCGCACAATTTCCGAATCAGCCGCGTGCAGAGGACGGCCGACACCGAGGACGCAAACCCCCGCTGCGGCACTTTCAACTGCAGCACACGCAGGAGCGATTCGGAGGCGTCTTTGGCATGCACATTGGTGAGGACCAAATGGTCCTCTTGGATCTCGTCAAAAAGGAGCTTGACCGCCTCGGAGTCGGTGAATTCGCGTAGCACGTAAACATTTGGGTACTTGCGAATCAGCTTGGGCAGGATCGTGACCGGGGACTCGCCCTTGGTCGCATCGTAGGTAGTGACCTCGATGTTCTCGATTTCTCGCTCGCGATGATGTTCCTCTTCAATGGAAACGAAGTCGCGGAGCAGCCGATCCGTCTCGAGCAGGGAGATGTCGGTGAGCGTGGTGACGCCCCCCTCGGGCATGCCGGCAATCAGCAGCAGCCCCTTGTCTTGACCCATGAACTGCGCCCATTGGTCGGCGAGATTCTGCCGCATGCCTAAGTCGGCATAGGATTTGAAAGCAAGTCGGTGGCCGCCCAATAACTCCACGACAACGCGCTCGCCCGTCGACACTCCCTGGCTGACGACCGAGCAGATGTACGAATGATCCTTGTATTTGGCTCCGAACCTGCCAGCTTGCTTCTTGCGGCGTTCGGTCATTTCGAGGTCGGCCAAGGTCTTTATGACGGCCAGCATGACGTCGCCCGATTCACGGTCGCGGGCCTCGCCATTGTGCCACACGCCATCGATATGGTAGCGGGTGACGACCGACTGCTGCGTGTAATCGAGCATCGAGCGATCACATCGACGGTCGGCCATGTCGGCAATCAATTCCTTGGCAAGAAGATATCCGGGGGATTGCCGCGCGGAAATGAGATTGGCCTGATTGGTCCGTTCATCAGCGCCAAGAGCCGTCAAATCGACCTGTTTGCCTTTTTCGTATTCGGCTTTTCGTTCCGCATCGAGCTTGAGGCCAACCTTGCTGCCAAGACTCGCGAGTTGATATCGCAACCAGTCGGACGTGAACATTTGCTCTTGCAACTCCACGGTCTTGTTGTGGAGCAACACGTAGGGCACGAACGTCGCCAAGTAACAGACCGGCAGGACGACTGCCGCAACCAGAAAGTTCGGCAACAGGAAACCGAGCAGCAGGATCGCGAGGAAAAAAGGAAAGAACTGAATCGGGTTCCACTTACCATAGCCGAGCTTGAAAATCTGCGTATCGCGGTTGACCCAGTCGGCCGATTTCACCCACATCAAGAAGATCAACCCAATCACGAGGAACTTGGCCGCGGAGAGGGCCGGCCTGTCAAGGCGCGGAATCGAATGCTGATCGCCCCATTTATCCATCGGCCCGAACGTGGCGGCGGCGGGCAAAGCATCCGCCGTGGGCGTCTCCCCGGTCACCGCTTCGGCGGCTGGGGGCGACTCCTGCGCATGGCTCCGCGGCAACACGGGTGCTGCCGCGTAAATACTTCCCACCACCACCAGGCTCAACAACAGTCGCTGCATCAGATAATCCCAGGGTCTTTCACTTCGATGCCCTTGAGCGCCATCTTGAGCGCTTCCCGATTTGGGGCGACTTCCATGGCCACTTCACGATCGATTAATTCCTCGTCGACAAGCTGCTTCAGGCTCATCGTGAAGTCCTGCATTCCTTCGTGCTTGCCGATACGAATGATGTCAGGCAGTTTGTCGTCGTTCTCATCCAGAATGGCTTTTCTCACGTTCGCATTAAAGACCATAATCTCGACGGTGGGTACTCGACCCACGCCCGGCTTGATGCTTTTGAGCAACTTCTGGGCGATAATACCCCGCATGTTGAACGCCATCGCGCTGCGGAGGGCCGGGTGCATCTCCGACGGAAACAAGTCCAGGATCCGGCCGATCGTGGTGGCCGCGCTACTGGCGTGGATCGTGCCGAACACCAGGTGGCCCGTTTCGGCCGCATGAATAGCCGTCATGAACGTTTCTTTATCGCGCATTTCGCCCACCAGCATCACGTCAGGATCTTCACGCACGGCATGCTTCATGCCGATACCGAAAT
Source organism: Planctomycetota bacterium (assembly GCA_022615465.1). GTDB lineage: Bacteria > Planctomycetota > Planctomycetia > Pirellulales > Lacipirellulaceae > JAKEGR01. The sequence continues at coordinate 5,300 of JAKEGR010000222.1, forward strand.
CAACCACGTCGAGGCCGATCTCGCGCTGGTTGATGAGACACTTGTCTTCGGTGAATACGAATTCGATCGGGTCTTCCAACGTGAGAATATGTTTGCGTTGGCGTTGGTTGATCCAGTTGAGCATCGAAGCGATGGATGTACTCTTGCCCGAACCCGTAACACCGGCGAGCAGAACCATGCCTTGGTCATACGTGCAGAGCGTTTCTATGGACGGCGGCAGGTGGAGTCCTTCGAAATTGGGGATCCAATTGCTCACACAGCGGGCAACCAGGCCCACGTGGCCCAATTGCTGCAAGAGGTTGACGCGGAATCGCCGCTGCGTGCCGTCGACATTGAGCGTATGGGCGAAGTCGGCTCCGCCGTCGCGCTCAAAGATCTTGCGATTCCGCTCGTTCATCAGCGGAAAGCAGAGCCGCACCATCTCGTCGTCGGCGATCGGCGCGCGGTTCAGCGGCCGCAATGTGCCGTCAACGCGGACCATCGGGGCCTTATCGACCTTCAAGTGCAAGTCGCTGCCGTTGAGCTTCACGCAGGCCCGGAACAGCTTGTCGACCTCCAGATCCTTCTTCCGGTGAATGAAACTGCTTCGAAAGGCATCGTCTTTTGCCATCGTTCCTAGTCTCCCTCACCACCGCACGGGAATGCCGCGCGCGGCCATGACCCGTTTCGTCTCTTCAATGGTAAACTCGCCAAAGTGGAAAATGCTGGCTACCAGCGCCGCATCCGCATGACCCAGCGTGATCGCGTCGGCAAGGTGCTCCGGCTTGCCGGCGCCGCCGCTGGCGACCACCGGGATCCGCACCGCCTTGCTCACCGCCGCCGTGATTTCCAGATCGTAGCCATCCTTGGTGCCATCGGCATCCATGCTCGTGAGCACGATCTCGCCGGCGCCGAGACGCTCGACCTCCTTGGCCCAGGGCACCGCCACAAGCCCGGTTCGCACGCGGCCGCCGTTGATGTAGACTTCCCACACCTCGCGACCCTCGCAATTCACGCGTTTCGGGTCGATATTGACCACAATACACTGGCTGCCGAATCGCCGGGCCGCTTCATGCACTAATTGGGGATTTCTCACCGCTGCCGAGTTGATCGAAACCTTATCACTGCCGGCCAGCAGCAGCGTGCGGATGTCCTCGAGCGTCCGGATGCCACCGCCCACGGTCAGTGGCATGAAGACCTGCTCGGCCGTGCGACGAACGATGTCGAGCATAATGTCCCGCTCTTCGTGGCTGGCCGTAATGTCGAGGAACACCAGTTCGTCGGCGCCTTCCCTTTCGTACCGCGCGGCCACCTCGACCGGATCGCCCGCATCGCGAAGGTTCACGAAGTTCGTGCCCTTCACCACGCGGCCGCGGTTAACATCCAAACAGGGAATCACACGCTTGGCGAGCATCGCGCGGCGCATTCCAACGAGCGTCCAACCGAGGCGGCGGATCGCGCCGGCGACGAAGCCGACCAATAAGCCGCAATTCAGTACAACTGTCCTAAACTACTCAGTTTAGGTGCGGCAAAGAGAGTGGTCAACGGGCGGAATGAGCAGCCGCCACCGACGGTTATTGCCTTTCAGAATCCAACGGACCTTCGTTTTTCAACGGATCCGTTGGTGGATCGGCGCATCTTCCGGTACCGAGGAACGAAGAAATCATACCCTGTGCTTCCCATGATGGGGGAGAATAATGACAATTGACGGTTTGCTATCCCACTAAAATCCTCATGGAAAGGAGGCCCGGCATGCCGCGCAAACGCCCAGTCGATGAGATGATTGATGATGACGAGCCAGTCGGATTGAGACTGCCTGCTTCCGAGCGAGACGTGATGGTCACCAGTAGACACGTACCGGATAGTATGCAGAACCGGATCCGCAATGCGCCGGCGCGGGAGGCCGTCCCGTTCACTATCGAGGAGTTGGAGGATCTCCATCGCGGATTGACCTTTGACGCAGACCAAACCGATGACAAGAAGCGCATCCAAGCCGTCCGCAAGGTGCTGCGCAAGATTGAAGAGATTCTGGAAGAGGACGACGGATTCGATGAGTATGAACGTGGGCTTGAAGATTGCGACGAAGAACCGCATCTGCCGGCGATCGCCCTGGAGGTTCTCAAGGGTCTGTTTGGATCGCCTTCTTCAGAACGCGAGGAGGCGCCGCCTCCGTGCCAGGTGATATTGACGGCGACGCAGCGCGAAACGCTCCGCCGCATGGAGACCGTTTCGGTCGATATCCACAAGATGCTCGACGTCGAGTCGGCAGACGAGTTGGAGTTCAGCTTTACTCTGCGGCAAGTACTGGTCATCGGCATGGCCATCTGGGAATCGCTAGTTCTTTCCGGCGATCGGGATCCCGCACAGCCTTTGTGGGAGATCGCCCAACAGATCGGTGGCTGCTTATTGGCGACGATCGAGGGCGCTACGGACGAAGAAGCGGACAAACGACATCAGCAATCCAAGGGAACGGCGGCCGCGGTCGCCTATCAGCTCAAGATCACGTTGGAGGGAAGCAAGCCGGCGATCTGGCGACGCGTTCTCGTCGCCGACTGCACACTCGACGTGCTCCACCAGATTATTCAAACCGCGATGGGCTGGACGGATTCGCATCTGCATATGTTTGACTACAACGGAGTTCAATTCAGCGACCCCCGATGCGAGCTGGATGAGGGTGTCTATGACGAAACCCAGACCTATCTGAGCGAACTTGTCGCCGATGGCTGTGCGAAGTTGCGCTATTGTTACGATTTTGGCGACAACTGGCTGCACACGATCAAGATCGAGAAGACCCTTGAGCCGAAGCCGTCGGATCGGTTTCCAGTATGCATCAAGGGAGTGGGAGCTTGTCCGCCTGATGACTGCGGCGGCATCTGGGGATATGGCGAATTTCTCGACGCGGCGCGCGACCCGAACCACGAACGACACGATGAATCCATCGAATGGCTTGGGGAGGATTTCGACCCGGCGTATTTTGACCTCGACGAGGTGAACGCGGTACTGGCGCAATAGTGGCCGCCGTGGTTTCGAGTGGGGCCGTCCGCAGTCGCTGTGATCGTCGCAAGAACCGGTGGGCCACCACGTCGTACCCACGCCGGCGCTGTGCCGATGTAACTGGCCACGGCACATGGTGGTCCATGTACAACGGCCAACTCATTGACGCCCCTTTCGTACAGGGTAGAATTGTCAGCGGCGACGATGTAGGTCGGTTGCTCCGGCCAGCCTCTGCGGGCTTTCCCTGCCCGGAGTTGCCACCATACATGAATTCCGCAGATCCAGATTCAAGGAGATGATTCAGTCGTGCTCGGCCAAGGCTTTCAAATTCCACGGCAGGAGCTTGCCTCCTTTTGCCAGCGCCACCACATTCGCCGGTTAGCGCTGTTTGGATCCGTTTTGCGCGACGACTTTGGCCCGGATAGCGACGTCGACGTGCTCGTCGAGTTCGACCCGGCGGCTCGCGTGGGGTTGTTTCGCTTGATGAACATCCAGTCGCAACTTTCCAAGTTGCTTGGCCGAAACGTTGACCTAAACACCTTGGGCTTCCTCAGCGATCGATTCCGAGACGAGGTGCTGCGGGAAGCGGAGGACCAGTATGTCGCGGCGTGATCCGACGGCGTCACTGCAAGACATGCTCGACTACGCGCGCAAAGCGGTGCGAATCTGTGGGGACAGGAGCCAGGGCGATTTCGAGACAGACGAGATTTTGCAGCTAGCCGTGGTCCGCGCGCTCGAGTTGGTTGGCGAAGCCGCGACTCGTGTGCCGCAGGACGTGCGCAATCAACACCCGACCATCCCCTGGCAAGACATTGTTGGCACACGCAATAGGCTGATACATGGCTACGATTGTGTCGATGTGCGTATCGTCTGGGACACGATTCAGGACGATCTTCCGCAGCTAATCGATATTCTTCGCCTCGTTCTGGACGGAGACTGATCCGCTCGACGCCACACCAACGCCTGGCGATTCCACGCGCCGGCAATCCGGCAGCGATTCAATAAACAGCCG
>JAKEGR010000223.1 GCA_022615465.1 Planctomycetota bacterium
CCGGGGATTCCGCGCGAGTGGTTGGAGGAATTCGAGGCAGCCGCGCGCCGTCCGCTCGAACAGCGATTCCGGTACGCTTTCATCAAGACGTACAAACCGGTCATGGATGATGCACCTTTTCGTGCATGGGATACGACGGCCGACTATCGCCGTTGGTGCGAGGAAAACCTGCCAAGCTGGTTGGGCTATGGGCGCATTTGAATATCGCCAAGCGGAAGCGATTCGCGATACATTTGACCGATTCGGCGCAAGGTACTTGTTTCTTGGCAAGTCAGGCGCTATTTTGCTGGGTTTTCCTGATACCACGCAGGATGCCGACGTCTTTCTGGCGAAGTCCGCGGTGAACGGCCGAGCGGCGGTCTCCGCTCTTCGGGAATTGGGTTTCGAATTGTCCGACGATCAGGCGGCGCAAATCGAACTCGGCAAGGACTTCGTGCAACTAAAAAGCGGCCCATTTGACATCGACTTAATCTTCGCACCCGATGGAATCGAATGCTTCGATGACGCCTGGCGGCGACACGTCGAGGTCGAAGGGTTTCGTGTCTGCCATCTTGACGACATCATCGCCAGCAAAGAGGCCACGGGCCGCGTGAAGGACCGTGAATCCTTGCCGCGCCTGAAGGCATTTCGGGAGTATTGGATGCAGAACCGCTTGAAGGTCGCATCGGCGGATGACTAACTGCTACACGTCGAACTGGATGCCTTGAGCCAGCGGCAAAGCGTCGGAGTAGTTCACGGTGCTGGTTACGCGGCGCATGTAGGCTCGCCAGGCATCGCTGCCCGATTCCCGGCCTCCGCCGGTTTCCTTTTCGCCGCCGAATGCGTTGCCGATCTCCGCGCCGCTCGTGCCAAGGTTCACATTGACGATCCCACAATCGGAACCGGCTGCCGAGCAGAACCGCTCGGAATCCAGCATGTCGCGGAGTGGCAGGCCGGCAGTAAGTCGCGAGATCGCGAGTTGCACTTCGTTAGGCATGATGTTCCTGCCAATCACGACAACGAGATGAGACGCCGCCGGAGCTACGCTTCTTCCCCAATCACACTGCTGCTAAACTGCGTGGACATCCGCGAATCATAATACATGCCGAAACGATTGGACAGGAACTCGCCAAGGTCGACTTGCTCCTGACGCACCAGCCCGCGACGCGGCAAGCGGCCGGCAACGTGTAAATCGAGCACGGCGCAGATTCCCGCGGCCGTGGTGATTTGAATCGCGCTCCACTGTTCATCACCGATCATTTGATGATAGATCTTGCGGGCATCACTTTTTTGGACCAAGAGTCCGCGGCGCCAACCGGTCACTGTGCAAAAAGTTACGACAACATCCTGAAACGTTATCGGAACGGCGCGCTCGAGAATCTCCTTGAGTTGGTCGCGGTGCTCGTTGAGGCGCAACTCCTCAACCAGCAGCTTCATGGGGTCGCGATGCCCGAGATAACGCACGGTCTTGTAGTTCAATTCACGCACTTTTCCGGCAAGGGAGTCGCAAAGGGTGCCCAGGCCGCCGCTGGTGTTAAACGCTTCGTAGCGAACCCCGTCCAGCGAAAAATGCTCCAGCCCTTCGAGCGGCAACAGATCAACGAGCCGTCCTTCGTGGATGGCTTCGCACGGATTTCCGTATTCATTGATCAGACCATCCGTGGACCAGGTAAGGTTATACTTCAGTTCGCCCGTGGGAAACTGTGGCAGTGCGCCGACCCGCATCCGCACGGTATCGATGCGATCGAACCACTTGATTAAGTGATTTGCCGCAATGGAAATGAAACCCGGCGCCAAGCCGCACTGCGGCATGAAAACCTGTCCATCGGCGGCCTGCCGCGAAATCGCCCCAACCTTGTCGGTAGTGGCCACGTCTTCGGTGAGGTCGAAGTAGCTCGCGCCAGCAGCGATCGCTGCTTCAGCAACGGCCGGATTGTACTGAAAGCTTAACGCCGAGATCACCGAATCGGCGCCCTGCAAGGAGGCATTCAAATCGGTAGGATTGGCGGCATTGATCGGACGCGTGGCCGCCCTCGTGAGTTTGGCAACGCGCTGCAATGCCTCGTCGCTGATATCGCCGACAAGCAGCTCGTAGTCCCCCGTATCCATCAGGAAGCGGGCAATCATCCGACCAATTTTTCCCGCGCCCAGTAACAGAACTCGGTGCATATTCGATCTTCTTTGTCGAGGGTCCGTGTATCAGGACACAGGCGGAGAAGTGACCATCAGGATCAGCCGCCATGCTTTAGTTTACTTCGTTGCAGAAATGCCGCCCACTACGATTTGCCATTCAGAACTCTGCTATTCGCGCAGATCGGACCACAACCCTCGCGCCCCGGCGCTGCCGCCAAGGTGAACCTGGGATGGCTGCCCATGATGGATTCGTTTGAATCGGCTGTTTTCAGCAGCTTGCGGCCGTGATCAGGGCAACCAATTGTCCTATGGCTCTTGAAACGGTATCTTTGCCATGAATGCGTCTAAACCTGTCGGAGTGTGGGTGCGCCGACTTGCCTTGGCAGCCAGCCATCCGATAATTCTCAGACCCAGCCGGAAGAACAAGACACCTTCCGGCGTTGTTGGCAACCCAAGCGAGGAGACTTGAACCATGGCTTATTCACTGCCCCAACTGCCGTACGCTTTCGACGCACTCGAACCGCACATCGATGCCAAGACGATGGAAATCCATTATGGCAAGCATCACAACGCCTACATCACCAATGTGAACAATGCACTCGACGGAAAAGGGATTGCGGAGCAAAGCGTTGAGGATCTGTGCCGCCATTTGGAGAGCATTCCCGCGGAGATTCGCATGGCGGTTCGCAACAACGGCGGCGGCCACGCCAATCATTCGCTGTTCTGGACCATCATGAGTCCCAGGGGAGGCGGCAAGCCCTCGGGCGAACTGGCCAAGGCGATCGACGGCACGCTGGGCGGATTCGAGAAGTTCAAGGATGATTTCACCAAGGCGGCGACGACGCGCTTCGGCAGTGGCTGGGCCTGGTTGACGGTCGATAAATCGGGCAAGCTCGTGGTGGAAAGCACGCCAAACCAGGACAATCCCTACATGTCAGGCTGTACGCCGATCCTTGGCCTCGACGTGTGGGAACACGCCTATTATCTGAAGTACCAGAATCGCCGTCCCGAATACATCGCGGCATTTTGGAATGTGATCGACTGGAACGCCGTGGGAGAGCGATTCAAGACCGTGCATCGTTAAGTGAAACCGCGCGGAAAGTTCTGGTCCATCCCGTCGCCGGGCACCGACCGAAGGTTGGCCGGGAGAGGGAGCATAAATCGTTCTGCGTTTCTACGTAGAATCGTCGGCTGCCACTGCTGGCATGCACAGCCGTGTTCCCCGGAACTTTTTCAGCTCTGATGCTGCTGTCAGTGCCAGCATCACGCAGTGGGATTGACGGCTCCGCGCGCCAACCTATAATCCGCCGGCCTGGAACAA
>JAKEGR010000027.1 GCA_022615465.1 Planctomycetota bacterium
AGTCGCAGTGTTCGGGGTCATGTTGCCAAGCTTGACAGCAAGCGATCCAAGAAGCGGGCATCTCTGGGCGTTGAACTTCTGCCCAAGGCCGGCTGCGAGCCGAAGCGGTTTGTTCGTGAAATCGACGGGCCGCCCGGCGAATTAGCCGTTGGTTCCCAGGTGAAGGTCGATGTGTTCGCCGAGGTCCGGGCGGTCGACATCACGGGCATCTCCAAAGGTCGCGGCTTTGCCGGCGCCATCAAGCGGCACAATTTCAGCGGCCAGCGCGCGACGCATGGCGTCAAGAAGTGCCACCGTGCCCTGGGTGGCACGGGCGCTAGCGCCTTCCCGAGTCGGGTGATCAAAGGCAAGCGCATGCCTGGCCAATATGGCTCCGCCAGAACGACCGTGCGGAACCAGAAGGTGATCAAGGTCGACGCGGAAAACAACCTGCTCCTGGTTTGCGGGGCGGTTCCGGGGCCGAATGGTGGGTTTGTCATCGTTCGCCAAACAAACATGGTTTAGGGCCGTTCATCGGGCTGGTCGCTGGCGCGGCCAGTCATGGGCTGGAATCAATGCCGAAACTTACGATTTACGATCGCAAAGGCAATAAGGTAGGGACGTACAACGTCGAACCCACCGATTTTGCTCCGCGCATCAATAAGCAGTTGTTGCACGATGCGGTGGTCATGTACCAGACGAACCTCCGACAGGGTTCGCATCAGACCAGGTCGCGAGGGATGGTCGCCGGGTCGACCAAGAAAATGTATCGGCAGAAGGGAACGGGCAACGCCCGGGCCGGCCAGAAGCGAAGCGGTATTCGTCGCGGCGGTGGGCACATCCATCGGATTCACAATCGCGACTATTCCTACCGACTGCCGCGGAAGGCCCTGCAGCAGGCGACTCGAATGGCGCTGGCGGCAAAAGTGCGGGACGACGAACTCCTGGTGATTGACGACCTGTCCTTCGCCGAACCGAAGACGAAAGACATGGTGACGGTGCTGCGGCACTTGGATTGCAAGCAGGGCGATTCGCTGCTGGTGACGACCGAGAAGTATGACCAGAACGTGTATCGTAGCGCTCGCAACATTGCCGGCATTATGGTGGCTCCGGCAGCCGATTTGAACGCATTTCATGTCCTCAAGTCACGGCGTTTGTTGGTGACTAAGGGAGCGCTCGATGCGCTGGTAAGTGCCGCCAAGGACCACAGCGGTGCTCGGGAATAAGGAAACAGCAAAGGCCGGGTCGAGCGATTGGCCCGGAAACAACGGCCCAAACCCGTGATCTGAATCATGCCGCAACACAAACCACAGACGACGACGATCGTGCTCGAGCCGCATCAGGTGATCCGGCGTCCGCTCGTGACGGAAAAGGGCATGCACCGCTCGACGCGCAACAACGCCTATGCGTTCGAGGTCGATCGCCTGGCAACAAAGGCCGACGTGAAGCGAGCGGTTGAGGAGTTGTTCAACGTACTCGTATTGAAAGTGCATACTCAGAACCGCAAGGGAAAACCTCGCCGATCGAAGCTCCGCTTCGGTTACACCGCGGATTGGAAAAAGGCGATCGTGAAGTTGGATCCCGAGCACCACATCGATTTCTTCTAGGAGGAAGCTGTTAGCTATTGGCCGTTTGTTGTTCGGCATTCGAATGAGGCGTTTGTTTATCAAGTCGTCTGGCTAAGAGTTGAGAGCTAAGATCTGTAGCATGGGTATTCGCAAATACAATCCGACGACGCCGGGCCGCCGTGGTGCGAGCGTGAGCGATTTTGCCGAGCTGACGCCGGGCGCCAAGCCGGAAAAGTCGTTGTTGCGCCCCAAGACGAAGACCGGCGGACGCAACAATCAGGGAAAAATCACGTCCCGTCACCGCGGTGGCGGGCACAAACAGAGTTACCGCCTGATCGACTTCCGACGCAACAAGGACGGCATCCGAGCCAAGGTCGATTCCATCCAATACGATCCGAATCGCTCGGCCCGGATTGCCTTGCTCCATTACGTGGATGGCGAGAAGCGCTACATCCTTGCGCCGAACGGCCTGAAGGCGGGCGACACGGTGCTCAGCGGTTCCGAGGCGCCGCCGACCCTGGGCAATTGCTTGCCGCTGGCGAAGATTCCGCTCGGAATGGAAGTTCATGGTATTGAAATGCAGGCTGGGCGCGGGGCTGTGTTGTGCCGCAGCGCTGGCACCAGCGCGACGCTCATGGCTCGCGAGGCGGGCTGGGCGCAGTTGTCGCTTCCCAGCGGCGAAATTCGTCGTGTGCCGTCGGCTTGCCGGGCGACGATTGGCGCTACCGGAAACGCCGATCACGGTGCCATTGTCATTGGCAAAGCCGGACGAAATCGCTGGCTTGGACGGCGGCCGCACGTCCGCGGCACGGCCATGAATCCCATCGACCATCCGCACGGCGGCGGCGAAGGCCGAACGAAGGGTGGGCGCCATCCGGTCAGCCCGACAGGCAAGAGCGCCAAGGGCGGGATGACACGAAGTCGGCGCAAGGCATCCAATAAAGCAATTATTCGTCGACGTCGCAGTCGGCGGTACGGTGTGCAGAAATTAGTAACCAAATGAGGCGTAAACAGTAAGTGGTAAGTCGTGAGCAGGCGGACTTACGATTTACGATTTACGACCAAGGGCTTAACCATGGGGCGTTCACTAAAAAAGGGTCCGTATGTCGACGCGAAGCTGTTCTCCAAGGTTGAGAGGCAGAACGAGTCGGGCATTAAGGAGCCAATCACGACCTGGGCGCGGGCTTGCATGGTCATTCCCGAATTTGTCGGGCACACGTTCCTGGTTCATAACGGCAAGACGCATTTGAAAGTGTTCGTGACCGAAGACATGGTTGGCCACCGGTTGGGTGAGTTTTCCCCGACTCGCAGTTTCCGTGGTCATGGCGGGAAGACAAAGAAGGCGGCGACACCGTAAAGGAGGGCAATCGGTATTTTGTCAGGAAACGAAGCGATTCCCTGGCCGATTACCGGCTGCCGAAGCATCATGGCCTACAAAGCAATTTATCGACATGCCCGGATCAGTGCCCGCAAGGTGCGGCCCCTGGCCGATTTGATTCGCGGCAAGCGCGTCGACGATGCGTTGGCGATCCTCCGGTACCAGCCCCAACGTGGCGCACGGATGCTGGAAAAATTGATCCATAGCGCCTTGGGCAATGCTGAGGAGCAGCGGGCGCCGAACAAGGCGGGTTTGAAGGTGACCGATGCCCGCGTTGATGGCGGGCCGTCGTTTTCGCGCCTTCGGCCGAAGGCGCGGGGCATGGCGCATGTGATTATTCGGCGTAGTTCCCACATTACCGTCGCAGTGGAATGATGACAATGAATCGCAGTCCGTTGTTTTCCAAGACAGCGTTTTCGAAAACAGCGGCCGGCTGAAGGCGAACGAGCAATAACGAATCGGTGCGGACCTGGCTGAAAGAGTATAGAGATCAATATGGGTCAAAAGATCAATCCAGTTGTCTTTCGAACGGGCGTCATGGTTGGCTGGAAGAGCCGCTGGTATGCCTCCAAGAAAGAGTTTGCGGACCTGTTGATCGAAGATGCAAAGATCCGCAAGTACGTGACGCAGAAATATCAGTTTGCTGGTATTCCGAAGATTGAAATCGAGCGGACCCGCGATGAAGTGAAAGTGGTGGTGCATGCCGCGCGGCCCGGCGTGATTATCGGTCGCAAGGGCCAACAGGTTGATGAACTGCAAGACGAACTGCAAAACCTCGTGGGTCGTCGGATTAACATGAAAATTGACGAGATCACACGTCCGGAACTGCAAGCGCATCTCGTGGCCGAGGGAATTTCCGAGCAGCTTGCGAAGCGGGCGAGCTTCCGCCGGACGCTGAAGCGGGCCATTGATCAAACCATGGAAGCGGGGGCCAAGGGCATTAAGGTCCAATTGGCCGGACGCTTGGGCGGAGCCGAGATGGCTCGCTGTGAAAAACAAATTGCCGGATCGATTCCGCTCAGTACGCTACGGGCGAAAATCGACTACGGCTTTGTGGAAGCCAAAACGGCCCAGGGCCATATTGGCATCCAAGTGTGGATTAACCAAGGCATGTACGAGGACGAAGCCGATGGCGCTGATGCCCAAGAGGGTCAAGCACCGAAAAAACCAAAGAGGACGTATAAAAGGTAATGCCACTCGTGGCAACCGGGTCGTCTTTGGCGAGTTTGGCCTGCAATCGATGGAAGGTGGCTGGGTTAGCGCGGCCACGATCGAAGCCGGGCGTATTGCGGCGACGCAATACATCCGTGGCGAAGGGCGATTGTACGTTCGTGTCTTTCCGCATAAGTCGATCACTTCGATACCGCTCGAAACGCGGATGGGAAAAGGCAAAGGCGAACCTGAGTATTGGGCGGCCGTCGTCAGGCCGGGTACGATCCTCTACGAGTTGGGCGGCGTGACGGAAGGGGCAGCGAAGATCTGCTTCGCCCGCCTGGCTCATAAGATGCCGGTGCGGGTACGAATGGTGAAGCGGCACGGCTGATCAAAAGCAAGGGGTTGGAAAACGGCGGATGGCAACAATCCGTGATCTCGGCCGTACAGCGAACAACGGGTAAGCGATACAGACTAGAACGGGCTTTGCGATGAGCAAACTGGACGAATTGCGAGATATGAGCAGTGAGCAGCTTGGGCTGACACTCAAGGAGGCCTGCGAAAAGTTGTTTCGGTTGCGCATCCAGGCGCAGACCGAACGATTGGACGCGCCCAGCGAGTTGCGGCGTAATCGCCGGTTGATCTCCCGGATCAAGACAATTCAAACCCAGCGGTTCCAATCGGTTGGTGTGGCGAAGTGAGTAAGGACAAGCAAGTATGCCCAAGAGACAAATCACTGGCGTCGTGACCAGCGACAAGATGAACAAGACTCGCCGTGTGGAGATTGGCCGACTGGTCCGGCATCCGAAATACGGCAAGTTCATCCGTCGGCGCACGGTCTGCCACGTGCATGATGAGAACAATGAGTCGCACGAGGGGGACACGGTGGAAATCATCGAGTCGCCCCCCCGATCGAAGACAAAACGGTGGGATTTGCTGCGGATCGTTTCCAAGAGCCAGCAAGTCGATATCACCGCGATGCGGGCCGCCACGGAAGTCGGCGCAGCCGTGGTCAGTCCGAGTTAGTTCCAACGCAGGTGTCTTGTTTTCCGTATCGTCGAAAAATTTAGTCCCTCCCAGGTCGCCAAGAAGAAGCCACTGGTTCCTGTCATGATTCAGATGCAAACCAGATTGAATGTCGCCGACAACACCGGCGCCAAAGAGGTCATGTGTATCAAAGTCCTCGGCGGCAGCCGGCGGCGGACGGCCGGGTTGGGTGACATCATAATTTGCAGCGTGAAGCACACGCTGCCAACCAGCGATGTGAAGAAGAAAGCAGTGGTCCGAGCGGTGATTGTGCGGGTCAAAGCGCCGACGCGGCGCCCCGACGGCAGTTATGTGCGGTTCGACTCGAATGCCGTGGTGTTGATCGACAACGACGGCAATCCGCGCGGCACTCGCATTTTTGGCGCGGTGGCTCGTGAGCTACGCGACCGCAAATTCATGAAAATTGTCAGCCTAGCCAGCGAGGTGGTGTAATCGCCATGTTGATTCGCACGGGAGACACGGTGGAAGTGATCGCCGGCAACGGCCGCGGCACGCGGAGCCGCGTGATCAAGGTGGATCGCGTGACCGGCAAGGCGATTGTCGAGGGCGTGAACCGCGTTTACAAACACATCCGCCGGAGCCAGAAGTACCCGCAGGGCGGTCGGCTGAGCAAGGAAATGCCGGTTCAACTGTCGAATTTGAAATTCCTCTGCTCGTCGTGTGGCGCGGCAAGCAGGCTCGGCGCCCGCTATTTGGCGGACGGCAGTAAGGAACGATATTGCAAGAAGTGTGGTGCGGGCGCTGGTCAAATCGCGCCGGCCAAGGCAGTCCATGCGGCTGCCGGCGCTGGCAAGAATACCCTGGCCGCAACTGCTACCAAGAAATAACCGATCGTTGACGGCGACTGAACGATGGCAAAGAAAAAACAAGAGAAATCGGCTGAAGCGGCCAAGCCCGCGCCGATTCCGCGATTGCAGCAGCGGTACGTGAAAGAGATCGTGCCGCAACTGGCCAAGCAGCTCGATTGCACGAATCGGCTGGCCGTGCCGCGGATCGAAAAGATCGTCGTGAGCATGGGTGTTGGCAAGGCAATCAGCGACAAGAAGCATATGGAGGAAGCGATCCAAGCGATCACCGAGATCACGGGCCAGAAGCCGGTGCGGTGCAAGGCGCGCAAGAGCGTGGCCGCGTTCAAGTTGCGGCAGGGGCAGGAGATTGGCTGCAAAGTAACACTTCGCCGGGCCCGCATGTATGAGTTTCTGGATCGCTTGGTCTCGCTGGCCTTGCCGCGCGTACGCGACTTCCGTGGTTTGAAGCCCGACGCGTTTGACGGCCATGGCAACTATAGTCTTGGTTTGAGCGAACAGCTTGTGTTCCCCGAGTTGAATCCGGACAAATACTTGCAAGTGCAGGGAATGAACATCACGATTTGCACGTCGACGGATTCGAACGACGATGCCCGTGAGTTGCTGCGGGCATTCGGCGTACCGTTCCAACGCGACGATGCGGCAGCATAGCCGGGCTTTGTGCGAGACCATAGAGCGACCAATTACGTTCCACCTTTACAACTTAGGAAACCCACATCGGTGGCCAGTAAGTCAAAAATAGCTAAGTCGCAGAAGACGCCGAAATTCAGCAGCCGTCGTGAGAGTCGCTGCAGGATATGTGGTCGGCCGCGGGCCGTGTATCGCAAGTTCGGCGTCTGCCGGATTTGTTTCCGCAAGTTGGCGGACCAAGGCTTGATTCCCGGCGTCCGTCTGGCGAGTTGGTAGTTGAGATCATTGGTAGTTGAAATCAGTAGTTAAGCATGGAGAGATCAGGCTCTCGATGCATGATAGAAGCCGTTTCGAGGGTGAGTTGCTGAGTCCGTGAGCGTGTTGTCCAGCAGGACGCAGCTCACCAACTCGCTTTCGCACCAAGACGATGGCTTGGACCAAAGCTGAACGAATCTGAGTAAAGCGGGCAGCCGCACAGAGAGTATTTCCGGAGTCCACAACGACATGATGACCGACCCGATCGCCGATATGCTGACCCACATTCGCAATGCGGTGCGGATTGAGCGTCCGCAGGTGCGGATGCCAGTGTCGAAAGTTAAACGCGGCTTGGCGGAAGTGCTGAAGCGGGAGGGATATATCTGGGATTGGCGAGAGGAAGACGAACAAGGCAAGCCGTGTAAGCGGCTGCTGATCGACCTGAAGTACGGCCCGAATGGCGAACGCGTGATTCGGCACATCCGCCGCGTCAGCAAGCCAGGTCGGAGGATTTATAGTCCCGCGGATAGCCTCAAGCCGGTGCTGAACGGATTAGGTATTTCGATCATCAGCACCAGCCGCGGCGTGATCAGCGATCGCGAGGCACGACAGCGCAATCTGGGCGGCGAGGTACTCTGTGAAGTGTGGTGAAAAAAGCTGTTAGCTATTATCCGTTCGCTGTGAGCCAGAAGGGTGGCCGCAGTTTTCCTGCTAACAGCTAAGAGCTAACAGCTAAGAGCTTTAATCATGTCCCGAATTGGCAAAAAACCGGTTGCGATCCCCGACGGCGTCCAGGTCAACGTGGCGGCGGGTGCAATCAACGTGGAAGGCAAGCTCGGCAAACTGTCGTATCAGTTTCGGCCTGAGATCAAAGTGGGGTTGTCGGACGACGGCAAGTCGGTTGTTTGCACGCGCGATACCGACGACCGCGCGATTCGCGCCTACCACGGCCTGACGCGGGCGTTGATCAACAACATGATTGCGGGCGTTTCGCAGGGGTACGAGAAGCGGCTGGAGATTCAGGGTGTCGGTTACTTAGCGGCCATCCAGGACAACACCCTGCAGCTCCGCGTCGGCTTTGCAAACGAAGTTCAGAAGACGATTCCCCAGGGTTTGGACGTCAAGTGCCCGGACCAAACGCATGTCGTGATCCGCGGGACCAACAAACAGCAAGTGGGGCAGTTCGCCGCCGAGGTGCGGGCCGTGCGGAAGCCGGAGCCGTATAAGGGCAAGGGTATTCGGTATGAGGGCGAGCAGGTTCGCCGCAAGGCTGGTAAGACGGCCACGTAAAGAAAGGGGCCGGGGTTGAGAGCCGAGAGCCGGAATTTGCGGCTTTTTACTCGCGATCCTTGACACTCGGAAGACAGAGCTATGGACCATTGCAAACAACTTGTTCGGCAGCGACGCCGGCGGGCTTTTCGGGTCCGCAAGCGGGTGCGCGGGACCGAGGAGCGGCCGCGGTTGAGTGTCGCCCGCAGCCACAAACATATTTCGGCCCAGTTGATCGACGATTTGTCGGGCAAGACGCTCGTCGCCGCGTCCTCGCTGGACAAGCAACTTTCCGGAAGCCTTAAGTCGGGCGCGAACAAAGACGCGGCCCAGGCCGTCGGCAAGGCCATTGCGGAACGGGCGCTAGCCGCGGGCATCAAGTCGGCATGTTTCGACCGCGGCGCCCACAAGTACCACGGCCGGATAGCGATGCTGGCGGATGCTGCCCGTGCGGGTGGATTGGGCTTCTAGCAGGTAGCGAATTGGCTGGTTCCCTAACTCACATTCAAGTTTATTACTCACGAAGGGCATCGTACCGTGAAAGTCGAATCGACTGATCGAATCCAAGGCGAGTTGGCCGAGCACATCGTCAAGATCAAGCGATGCGCGGCGGTCGTCAAAGGCGGTCGCCGATTCAGCTTTGCGGCCATGGTTGTCGTGGGCGACGGGCGAGGCAAGGCGGGCTGGGGCTATGGAAAGGCCAACGAAGTGCCGCCCAGCGTCGAGAAGGCGCGCAAGGAAGGGATGCGCAGCATGGTCGAGGTTCCGCTTGACGGCGCATCCATTCCGCATGTGGTGGAAGGGCGCTATGGTGCTGCCCACGTCGTGCTCCTGCCTGCCGCGCCTGGTACCGGCGTGATCGCCGGATCCGCTGTCCGCGCGGTCTGCGAGGCAGTCGGTATTCACGACATCCTGACCAAGAGCTTTGGCTCAAACAATGCCGTGGCCCTGGTCAAAGCCACTTTTGCCGCCCTCAAACAACTACGCCCTAAGACGGATGTGGAACGATTGCGAGGAGTTACGTTGTCATGAATATCAGCGACGTTAATCGGGGCATCCACAAGAATCGCCCCCGCAAGCGCCTTGGCCGTGGCATTGGCTCCGGGCATGGCAAGACGGCCGGCCGTGGCCACAAGGGCCAAGGCTCGCGAAACGGCGTGTCGTTCCTGCCGGTCTTTCAGGGCGGTACGATGCCGCTCGTGCGGCGTATTCCGAAACGCGGTTTCAACAACCGCTTCGCGAAGACCGTGGCGATCGTTAATCTTGGCGAATTGGACGCCGCTTTCAAATCGGGCGACGTGGTGACACTCGAGAAACTGGTCGAGGCGCAGCTCGTCAAGGGACGCTTCGACGTGCTCAAGGTCTTGGCGGATGGTGCGCTGACCAAGAAGCTGAAAGTATCCGCGCATCGGTTCAGTAAGTCGGCCGCGGAGAAAATCGCCCAGGCAGGGGGCGAAACCATCACGCTGCCAGGCCCCGCGCCAGTTGTGAAAAAAAGAAACAAGTCGGTATCCTCGGGAGCTTAAGTGATAGCGGGTTAGTCGAGCCGTCGACCTGTTGTGCGTCCGGGCCCGATCCGGTTCGCCTCACCGGTCGTCGGCTCGCGGCAAAGACGGATCGAGACTATGTGGGAAAAAATTCGCGTCATCTGGCATATCCCCGAGCTGCGGACCAAGATCGGGTTGACCTTGCTGATGCTGGCCATCTACCGCATCGGCTTCCAAATCAGCCTGCCGGTTATCGACCGGAGCAAGGTCGACATCTTCAACCAAGGGAAGGGCGGCATCGGCGAAATGCTGCAGGCGATGGCGATGCTCAGCGCCAGCCAGCTCGACCAGGTGACGATCTTTGGCCTGGGCATTATGCCTTACATTTCCGCATCGATCATCTTTCAGTTGCTGGCCAGCGTCTACCCGCCGCTGGAGCAATTGCAGAAGGAAGGTGAATCGGGCCGCAAGAAGATCAACGAATACACCCGTTACGCCACCGTGTTGATCTGCCTCATCCAAAGTTGGTTTTATGTTCAAAGCTTTATTGAACCGCAGGGCCTGGTAGCCCCGCAATTCCAGAACGCCTCGGGCGAGTTGCTTTTCGGTTGGCAGATCGTCGCCGTGCTCACCATGACGGCCGGCACGGTGTTCTTGATGTGGCTCGGCGAACAGATTGACGAGTACGGCATCGGCAACGGGATCAGCCTGCTGATCATGGCCGGG
Organism: Planctomycetota bacterium; assembly: GCA_022615465.1. Classification (GTDB taxonomy): domain Bacteria; phylum Planctomycetota; class Planctomycetia; order Pirellulales; family Lacipirellulaceae; genus JAKEGR01. Next base: position 10,298 of record JAKEGR010000027.1, read on the forward strand.
ATCCTGGCACGCATGCCCGGCGCTGGTTTCGATTTGTTGCAGCGCACGTCGCTGGAACTGGGCGGAGGCGGCACGAAACACGGCGTCGAAGATATCATTCTGCTGGCACTGATGTTCGTGGCGGTCGTGATGGGCGTCGTCTTCATCACCCTTGGCCAGCGGCGAATCCCGATGCAGAGCGCGAAACATGTCCGCGGCCGGCGTGTCTTCGGCGGTACGCGCAATTTCCTCCCCTTGAAGGTCAATCAGGCCGGCGTCATGCCAATCATCTTCGCCAGCAGCTTGCTGATGTTCCCGATGATCATCGCCAGTTCGCTGGCCAATGTGCAGTGGGAAACGGGCTGGTGGCGGGCCTTCGTCGACTGGTTCTCCGACATCTTCGGACAAGATCGAGGGTTCGTCTACAATGTCCTGTACCTGATGTTGATCTATTTCTTCTGCTATTTTTGGACGGCCATTACGTTTAATCCCAAGGACATGGCCGAAAATCTCAAGAACTTCGGTTCGTTTATTCCGGGCTACCGACCGGGCAAGCGGACCGCCGATTACCTCGAAAAAGTCATGGTTCGGATCACGTACGTCGGCGCCGGATTTCTGGCCCTCGTGGCCATCATTCCCACGCTTGTTTCCAACTCTTTGGGCATCAGTTGGGTGATTGCCAGTTTTTACGGGGGAACCAGTCTGCTGATTGCCGTTAGTGTGGCCTTCGATCTGGTCCAGAAAATCGACAGCCACCTCATCATGCGCAATTACAAGGGTTTGTTGGAAAAGGCTTGACCTGTGCCTGTTCTCCATAAGGAGTGTTCCTGTGCGTATCGTGTTCATCGGACCGCCCGGCTCTGGCAAGGGAACTCAAGCCCAACAGTTGAAGGAGCACCTGGGAATTGTGCATTTGTCCACCGGCGAGGTGTTGCGCGACGTCCAACGCGATGGCAGCGATCTGGGCCGCCAGGCGGCACAATACATGGCTGCCGGGAAACTGGTGCCGGACGAGATGGTTCTCAACATCGTGGTCGAGCGGATCGCCCAGCCGGATTGCGTAGCAGGCTGTTTGTTTGATGGTTTTCCCCGCACCGTGGCCCAAGCCAAGGCCCTCGACGAGATGCTGGCCGAACGGGGAACGCCGCTCGATCTGGTCCTCTCGCTGGAATTGCCGGAGGAGAAACTCAAAGGGCGGCTGCTACGTCGCGGCCGGGGCGACGACAATCAGGCTACCATCGACGAACGATTTCGCCATTACTACGATCTGACCGAGCCGGTTCTCGATTATTATCGGAGCCGCGGCAGGCTATGTTCGATCGACGGTGACGGGACTGCCGAAGAAGTTTTTGCTAGAATCAGAACGATTGTCGACGCGGCCAACGGTTCGCATCGTTCGTGATGCGGCCAATCGTTTTGGCATCCTCGGACCATTGCCCGCCGCGTCGGCGTCGAGGGCCATTCGCCGATCGGTGGTTCTCCGCCGCGACCCCTGATTTACCAACACGGTATAGTGATTCATCTCAAGTCAGAACGTGAGATCGGACTGATGCGCCAGGCGGGTTTGTGCGTTTGGGAGGCGCATCAACTCGTGGGCAAGATGGTCGCTCCCGGCATCACAACGGCCCAGATCAATTCGGTCGTCGATGCACACTTCCGAGAGTGCGGCGCGGAGCCGCTCTTTAAGGGCTATCCGCATCAGAAGAACAATCGGCCTCCTTTTCCCGCCGCTACCTGCACGAGTGTGAACGACGAAGTCGTCCATGGCATCCCCGGCAGCCGGCCGTTGAAGGAAGGGGATATTGTCAGCGTCGACACCGGTTGCCGGCTCGGCGGCTGGTGTGGGGATGCGGCGGTCACGTATGCCGTCGGCAGGATTCGGCCCGAGGTGCGGCAATTGCTCGATGCCACGCTGGCCTCGCTCGACCTGGCTTTTCAACTGATGAACGAAAAAAGCAAGTGGAGCCAGATTGCCCGTGAGATGGCCCAATTCATTCATGACCACGGTTTCTCCACCGTCGAGTGTTTCGTTGGCCACGGCATTGGGCGGCAAATGCACGAGGAACCCCAGGTGCCGAATTTCATGAGTCGGGGCTTACGCGGCAGCGGCGACTTCCGCATTGAGCCGGGGTTGGTGATTGCTGTCGAGCCTATGGTCAACATGGGCTCGAAGCGCGTGAAAATGTTGCCCGACTACTGGACCCAGGCGACGCTCGACGGCAAGCCGAGTGCCCATTTCGAGCATACCATCGCGGTGACGCGCGACGGGCCCGTGCTGCTGACCATGGCCCCGACGACGGACGAGGCGGCCCGACGCGGCGCGGCGGTGGCGGCCGGGGCGGGAAAATAGGCAGACTATTGCCGATCCCGTTCCAGTGCTGGCGTTGGGGGACGTGGTAATCTCGTTGGGGTGACTATAGCGTTCAAGGAACCGCGCTGGATGGCTCGCAAGCACCAGATTGCCCTGATGTCCGTCGCGGCCGTGGCCGGCGTTCTGGCGGCGGCTTTGTGGAGTGCCTATTTCGCGGTCCAGCAGGTCCGGCCGTTCTATCATCAGGCCCTTGCGCTGAACCAGCAGGTGCTCGAACAAGGCAGCCGCGATTTGGAAAGCCGGGCGACGGCGTTGTACAGCGACACGCGCGTGGCAGGCCCCTGGCAAGCACTATTCACCGCGAATCAAGTGAACGGTTGGCTTGCTATCCAGCTTGCCAAGAACGGTGTCGAGGGGTTTCCAGCGGCGATCCGCGACCCGCGCGTGGCGATTGCACCCGACTTGCTGACTCTCGGCTTCCGCACGTCACTGGGGGGCATGGAAACGGTGATTTCGGTCGATGCCTCGGTGTTTCTTACCGAAGAAGGGGCTGTGGCGATTCGGTTGATGAGTGTGCGGGCCGGAAAGCTGCCGTTGCCAGTATTGCAGGTGGCCGACGAGATTGCGGTTGGGTGCCGTAAACTCAGGCTACCCGTTCAATGGACTCAGCAAGATGGTCGGCCAGTTGCGATCGTCGAGATCAGCCAGGATGATTCGATGGGCAAACGGCGACTCTATCTTGACGCGATTACGCTGAACGAGGGTGAGCTTTTCGTAGCCGGGCACACGGAGATCGGCAACGCGGCTGCCGCTGCGGAAGAGCAATTGCCGGCAGAGCCTGAGGCGAACCACGGCACGACGAACACTACTCGCTCGGCTGGTAACTGAGCCGCCAAGGGTGCGTGCCTGACAACGGACGGCAGAGTACAATTGTCCCGTTCAGGAGGCGGCCCCGGAGAGTTGCACGCAATTCATCTTTCGAGGTGTGTTCGATTTGGAAGACACCTTCCTCGACACGCGACACATGGCCGCGATCGCCGCTTAGAGGGCCTTCGTATTCGAGATAATCGCGACGATGATCGGCAAGCTGTTCGGCATCGACTGCATTGACGCCGGCCTGTTTCGGGCAAGCCACACGCCGACGTGACGTTTCAGCGTGGAGTTTGTCCCAATCGCGGGGGAGTTGAGCAAGTGCCCAGGTGCGAAGCACATCCTCTGCTTCGAGCATCAGATCCCAGTGGGAAGGACGCTCGTAGCTGGACGGGCAATCGTGAAACAGCAGAACAAACCGTGGCATGGCGCGACCGAAAAACGTGGCGGGTGCCATTGTCCCGACAATCGACCGGCCCGGCAATCGGATCGGCGACTGTTTGCCGCTTCTTTCAAAAAAACTTCAGAGGGTGGGCGACTGGATCGTGATGACATTCGACGTCACGACAATCGGTTGCCCAAGAGTACCCCCTTCAAGTTGCGCGCGGATTTGCACCTGGTTAGGACGATTCACGTTGACTGGAATGACAAACTCCCGTCGCTGGCCAGGCATGAAGTCCAGCGGGTTGAAG
>JAKEGR010000224.1 GCA_022615465.1 Planctomycetota bacterium
ATTTTCGAGCAATGGACGAGATCAATCGGCTTCTTTCTGAACCACCGACGCATGACGGGCAGTCAGCCCCTGGAGCGATGCAGTCGTTGCCAGCTCAGGATACTCTCCATCGCGACCAGGTTGTGAAGCCATGGGCCTCACTGCTTGGTTCTCGCCGACTGCTGCTTCTATTCGCATTTCTCCTGGCAATCTTGATCGGACCGCACCTGGTCGGCCAGTTCGTCTATCACGCGACATTCAACGAGTTGAAGGCGGGGGCCGACGTTGCGACCAGCGCCCTTGAATCGCTTAAGCCGCGGCTCAACGACTTGGAATTGGCCTCGCGCCTGATTGCGAAACGCGTGGAGCCGAGCGTCGTGAGCATTTTTCGTCCAACACGCCTCGGCCGGGAAGGGCAGGGTTCCGGCGTGATCGTCGACCCGAAGGGTTACATCGTTACCAACTATCATGTCGTCGCCGGAAATCAGCCGATTTTTGTCGATCTAAGCGACCGACGGCGAGCTTCCGCGTCCGTCGTTGGGGCGGATGCGATGACTGACCTGGCGGTGCTGAAAATCGACGAACCCAACTTGATCGCCGCCGAGTGGGGCGACAGCGATGAATTGCAGGTGGGCGATTTGGTATGGGCCTTGGGAAGCCCTTATGGCCTCGACCGCAGCTTGACCTTTGGCATCGTTAGCGCCAAGGCCCGCCGCGGTGGAAGCCATCTCACACGCAGCGCCTATCAAGAGTATCTGCAGACTGATGCCGCGGTAAACCCTGGAAATAGCGGTGGTCCTCTCGTAAATATCGAAGGCAAGATCATTGGCATCAACGCCGCGATATTCGGCGAGTCGTATCGTGGAATCAGCTTCGCCATCCCGAGCAGCCTGGCCCGCGAAAAATACGATGAACTCCGGACCAAGGGTTGGATCGATCGTGCCTGGCTTGGGATTGCACCACTCGAAGTGCCCGACAAAGTTCGCGAGCAGTTTGGCCTCGAATATGGCGAGGGCGTGTATGTTGGTCGCGTTGAGTCGGAGGCGCCGGCCGGCCGGGTGGGACTTCGCCCCGGTGACGTAATCCTAAAATGGAACGACCATGCGGCCAGCGATCCGACTCTGCTCAGCCGCGAGATTGCGGCCACCAGAATTGGTTCAACGGCCAAAATCGTGCTCACGCGTGACGACCGAAAGGGCGGTACCGAGCAACTCGAATTCATCGTGGAGGTTGAACGCGCCCCGTGGGCAGTTGAACCCGATGGGGGTGAATAGCACCACCGATTGGCCTCGCGAGGCCGATTGCTTGTCATGCCGTTTGACCAACGTCCAACCAGTTCGTCGCATAGAAGAATCCATGTGAATAAAGCAGCCTCATGTTAGATACCGACGCCAAGGAACAAGTTCGCCAAGCGGTTGACATTGTCGATTTCATTGGCGGTTACATCCAGTTGCGCCGCCAAGGGCGCAATTTTGTCGGTCTTTGTCCCTGGCACGACGACAGCCGGCCAAGCCTGCAGGTCAATCCGCAGCGGCAGTCCTGGAAGTGCTGGGTGTGTGACGTTGGTGGTGATGTCTTTAGCTTCGCGATGAAGGTCGAGGGCCTCGAATTCCGCGAGGCCCTGGAGATGCTCGCGGATCGGGCCGGCATCCAGTTGCGGTCTATCGCATCCCAGGCAGGGAGCGGAACTGTGGACAACGCCAGTGATAAACGCTCTCTTTTGAGCCTGATGACTTGGGCCGAAGATCAATATCACCACTGCTTGCTCACCGCGCCGGAGGCCGAGCCGGGCCGCCAGTATTTGGCTGAGCGAGGCATCAACGAGGAAAGCATTCGCCGATTTCACCTCGGTTTCGCGCCCGATCGATGGGACTGGCTGCTTGAACGCGCCCGTGGCAGTGAATGGACGCCCGCGATTCTGGAACGCGCGGGCCTGCTCCGGCGGCGCGACTTGGGCGACGGCTTCTACGATTGGTTTCGCGGTCGCGTCATGTTTTCGATCCGCGATGCCCGTTCCCGGCCCGTGGCGTTCGGCGGCCGCGTGCTGCCACAGCTAGCAGGCGACCGTGTCGCCAAATACATTAACTCGCCCGAAACCCCCCTCTTTTCCAAAAGCCGTGAGCTATACGGCCTTGATCTCGCCCGCGACCACTTCAAGCGATCCGGCGGGGCGATCGTCATGGAGGGCTACACCGATTGCCTCATGGCTCACCAGTACGGCATCGAGAACGCCGTGGCTGTCCTTGGCACGGCGTTGGGCGATCAGCATGTGCAGCTTTTGCGGCGTTACGACGTTGATAGCATTTTGCTCGTCCTCGATGGCGACGAAGCGGGCCGCCGCCGTACCAACGAAATTCTTGATTCACTGCTGGCACTTTTTGGAAAAAATGAGGTCGATTTGCGAATTCTGACCTTGCCAGAAGGACTCGATCCGTGTGATTGTATTGCTACGCAAGGAAGCCACGCGTTCCGCGACTTGCTCACGCAGGCCGTCGACGCACTTGAACACAAGTTTCGATCGGTGACCAAAGGATTGGACACAATAACCGACACGCATCGCGCCTCGCAGGCCGCTGAGCAGATGCTCGCGACACTGGCCCAATTGCGGCCGGCCGCGGCAGCGCCTTCTTCCAAGATGCTTCTCCGCGAAGAACAGATGCTCGCCCGCGTCTCCCGCTATTTCCATTTGCCCGAGGAGCGGCTGCGCAATCGGCTCGCTGCCTTGCGCCGCGAAGCGCGGGGCCGTCGCCAATCAGCGCGGGTTGTTGACTCGGATGTTCCCAATGCGCCCCAAGAAGATGCCGAGCTGTCAGCGTGGGACCGAGAGTTGATCGAACTCGTGCTGTCAGACTCCGCATACTGTCGGCGGGTTCAGGCCCTCATCGATCCGGCGTTTCTCGAATCGGACATTGCCCGGCGAATCTACGAAACGATTTGTCGGTTGGTGAACGAGGCCGGGGAGATCGACTTCAGCCGATTGCTCGCCGAATTTGATGATGTCGAAACCAAGAACCTGCTCGTGAAACTCGACGAATCCTCGACCGCGAAAGCCGGTGCCGATCGCGAGCGCCGGTTACTGGATTTGATCGAGGGCCCGCAACGCCGCTGCCAGGAGGCCGAACGCCGAATTGACCTCGCCGCGGCCCAACAAGACACCAACGATGCCGAGCAATTGCTCGCCAAATTCTGTGAACAATCCAGACTGAAGCACCTTTCCGAGTACGAAAGGAGGAAGAAGTAAATCGCTTGGCTATTCTCTGTTAGCACACAGCGAATAGCCATGAACCGTCAGGCAGCGGTTCTTGCTCACGGATGGGTGAGATGCCTGGCGGACGGGTCGAGCGGCAGTTGCGTCCCGCGAACCATGGCGCGCCGCACGATCCAGTCGTTACCTCGAACCAGCCGCACAGGATGTGCGGGAGGAGCCCAGCGATGTCATTATCCGTTTCGTGTGACTTGCAGCGATTGATTGCCAAAGGGAAGGCCCAGGGCCATCTCACGTACGAAGAAGTAAGCAGCTATTTACCGGATGAGATTGAAGGGACCGATCGGATCGATGCCCTGTTGGCCGCGCTCGACGGATTGGGAATAGAACTAGTCGACGGCCCCGATGCGCACCGACGTGCCCTGGCGGAAGTGGAAACGTGTGCCGACGACGGCGACCGCTCGCACCTCCTCGCCGACGGGCTGCCGCAAGGATCAAGCGACCCGATCCGCATGTACCTCTCCCAGATGTCGCACATCCCGCTGCTGACGCGAGAAGAGGAAATCCGTCTGGCCAAGAAGATCGAGATCACTCGCAAGCGATTCCGCCGCAATCTGCTCCGGTCGTTCTTCGCGTTGGAAGCCACCGTGAAGACGCTCGAGCGGGTCTGTGCGGGCGAACTTCCCTTTGATCGCACGATCAAAGTTTCGCTGACCGAGCGGCTGACCAAGGAGCAAGTGCTGGCCCGCATGCCGCACAACTTGCCGCTCTTGCGCCACCTCATGCAGCAGCATCGACGCGACTTTGCCATGCTCTGCAGCCGCAAGGCAAACGCGGAAGACAAGGCCGCAGCCCGAGTAAGGTATCTTCGTCATCGAGATAAGATGTTGATCCTGGTCGAGGAATTGAGCCTGCGGACTCGCCGCGTGCAACCGCTCGTCAAGCAACTTGAAGAAATGTCGCAACGGATGGACGAACTGAAAACGCAGCTCGTCGAATTTCGCCGCACGGGTGCCCCGGCGGAGAAAATAGCCTCCGTCCGGCACGAGTTGAAGCAACTCATGCTCCACACGTTGGAAAGCCCCGCGAGCCTCTGCCGCCGCTGCCGTCAGCTCCGGGGACAATTCCAGCAGTTCGAAGAAGTGAAACGCGAGCTTTCCAGCGGTAATTTGCGGCTGGTCGTCTCCATCGCCAAGAAGTACCGCAACCGCGGTCTGAGTTTCCTCGACCTCATCCAGGAAGGTAACACCGGCCTGATGCGGGCCGTGGACAAATACGAGTATCGCCGCGGCTTCAAGTTCTCGACGTATGCCACTTGGTGGATTCGTCAGGCGATCACGCGGGCGATTGCCGATCAGGCTCGCACCATCCGCATCCCGGTCCACATGATTGATGTCCTGATGAAGCTCCGCAACGCGACCAAGAAGCTGCAGCATGAATTGGGGCGCGAGCCGACGACCGAAGAGACAGCCGAGTCTGCCGGCATCAGTCTTGAAGAAACCGAACGCGTACTCGATATCGGGCGGCATCCGATCAGTCTCGATCGACCGATTGGCGAGAGCGACGACGGCAGTTTCGGCGAGTTTGTGCAGGATACCACCACCGAGGCGCCGCACAAGCTGGCCAACAACGGCCTGCTGCGGGAACGTATTGAGGAACTCCTCAAGACGCTGACCTTTCGCGAGCGGGAAATCATCCGCCTGCGTTATGGACTGGTCGACGGTTACTCGTACACGCTCGAGGAAGTGGGACGCATTTTCAAAGTCACCCGCGAACGTGTGCGGCAGATTGAGGCCAAAGCGGTCGCCAAGCTCCAAAATCCGGTACGCAGCCGCTATCTCGAAGCGTTCGTTCCCGGCGTTACGGCCGCTGCAGCCTGAACCGACGAAGTGGGTGGGGCGAACCGTCAGCCTGCCCTGGGAGTCCGAGCCGCTGGTCGTTGACCGGCGGCTTTTTTTGTGTCTCCTACCTGTCCCCACGGGGGCCTTACACGCTATGATGAATTCCAAAGACGCAATCATTTTGTTCGCGACGATCCTATCCTCAAAGTCATACCGTTGCATTACGGAGGCCACGCATGAATGTCACTGCCGCCGCTCTGCGGGAGTTACACCGGATACACCAGCAATTGTTCGATCTGCGCGACCGCCGGGAGCGAGGCCCCAAACAGATTCGCGCCCGCGAAGCAAATGTCGAGCAATTGGAAGCCAAGTTGACCGAGTCCAAGGCACGAGCCAGGCAGATGCAGATGGCCGTCGATCGCAGGCAACTCGACCTGAAGACGGGTGAGCAGAAGATCGTTGACCTGCGGTTGCGACTCAACGCCGCCAATAGCAACAAAGAGTATCAAGCCTTGTTGGAGCAAATCGCCGCGGCCGAAATGGCCAGCAGTGTGCTTTCTGATGAGATTTTGGACGGCCTCGAAAAACTCGACCAACTCGTCGGGGCCGTTAAGGAAGCCGAGAAGACGCTCGCCTCGGGAAAACAAGAACTCGACAAGTCGAGAAACCTGGTTCGAGAATCAGCCCATGTAATCCAGACGGATATCAGCAGACTTGAGCAGGAATTGGCCAATGCTGAAAAGGCCGTGCCGGCCGATTTCAAGGGCGACTATCAACGTGCCATTCGCGCCAAGGCGGCCGACGGACTGGCGGCCGCCGAGGATGGCGTCTGTTCCGGCTGCGGTCAGCAAATTACGCTCAACATGCAAAACGAACTGCAACTATCGAGGCCTGTGTTTTGCAGAACCTGCGGCCGGTTGCTATACCTTCCCGATGCGTGACCGCCTGGCCATCCACTTTTTTCCCTTTCCGCTGCTGAATCGCCCTTTACATCTGCCGCTCTAGGGCCGAGAATAAACCATTGGAAGAGGTTTCCTCGGCGGGGACCGCTTCTTTTTTGTTGCGCCCGTACAATACCTGTTTTCTGCCA
>JAKEGR010000002.1 GCA_022615465.1 Planctomycetota bacterium
CTGCCGGGTTGATGTACTCCCATTGAAAGATATCGGCCCGTCCTACGCCCGCCAGGGCAAGGCAAACCAGGACGGCTCGGGAAACATGCCCGCCAATCCAACCCGACTTCGTGAGGTTGAAGCGCATGGCAACTACTCCGATAGAGAAGCTTGGGCGCGATCTCTGATTCGGGCGACGCATAAAACAAATCGCGTCTCGGGACTAGCAGCCATTGTACCAAACTTGCTGCAATCGTGCTTGAGTTTTTTTCTCGTCTTGTGGGGGCGTTCGGTAAGGGCAAAGCGTTCGCTAATCGCTGGCCTGGCCAAGGAAAACCGCCCGCCAATAGTAGGCGAGTTTCTACGAAACTCGCCTTGTTCCGAAGCTTACCTTCCGAGTCTCGGAGAGACTCGGCTATTCGAACGAATCTCAACAGCCCGCTGCAAAGTGATTGTGCGTCGGGTGTTGCGCGGCGCCCCGTGATGGGTGATTCGGCGCGGCCGCCGGTGCCAACTACCACCGCTCTGGGTAAATCACTGGTTCACGCAGCCAGTCGTCGATCCCCCGGTCATCGTGATCGCAAACAGATCGGCCGTTGGTCGGCTGCGGCTCGTGCCACCAGTACTCCACTTCCGTTGCTGCCGGCACCGGTTTTGGAACAACGTATTCGATGATTTCCACGGCCGGCGGATCGGGGTCATCCAGATCGGTGTCTTCCTCGTCAAGGATTTCGTCAGGCTCCTCAAGCACCTCGTCCGAAATTGGTTCAGGCACTGGCTGCGGCATCGGTTCTTCGACCAATGGAGGCGGCAATTCAGCTACCGGTTTTGGGGCTGGTTCCGGCTCCGCCGTCTCGCCCACCTCTTCGGAGCGGTTGGGCAGGCGGCGGGTGTCGACTGTGATTTCTCGGAACAACTGCCAGATATGTTCGTGGCACGAGAAGAACAATAGTTGATGGCCTTGCTTCGCGAAGTCGCGGAGCACGGTTACCGCGATTTTCGTGCGTCTGGCATCGAAATTCACAAACACGTCGTCAAGAATCATGGGGAGATGAATGCCACGTCGGGCAAATGCGGCGACAAGCGCGAGCCGCAAACAGACAAACAGTTGCTCGCGCGTCCCGCGGCTCAACACTTGGACTGGCAGCGATTCGCCGCTCGCTGAGTCGACAAACAAGATGTCATTCGCCAGCGGCGTCCAGATTCGCCGGTACTTGCCTCCGGTGATCTGTTCCAGGTAGTTCGAAGCTTCTCGCAGCGTTTCCGGCTGGCGATGTTGCTCATAGTCTTCACGAATGCTATCCAACATCACGCTGACGGTCGCCCGCTCGCGCCATGCGGCGGCCGATTGCTTGATCTTCTCTTCCACTTGATCGAGTTCAATCTGCTTGGTCGCCAAACCGCGATCCGATGCCTGGACTCGCTGCTGCTCGATCATCGCACCGCGCTGCTGCAAGATGGTTTTCAGTTGGCGATCGAGTTGTTCTAATTGAGTGGAAAGCGATTCCCAATCGGTTTCCAGGCGGCCGATCGTTTCGGGAGCCAGGAGTGGCGCAAAGTCCTGCTCGCCGCCATGCTTGCCGATCGCGGCCGCGATTTCCCGCGTCGCTTCCGCCCGTTTCTTCCGCAGGCCCCCGGCCTCCTCAATGCGTGTGGTCAGTTGCCGAAGCGCCTGTTCATCGTCGACGCCGCACTTCTCAAGCAATGCCTCACGATGACGCCGCTGGCCGAGCGCCGCCTGGGCGTGTTTTGCTTCCTCGGCTTTGAGTTGCCCGGCTCGCTCACGAAGCCCTTCGCGATGAGTGACCCGCTGTTTCTGCTGCTGGTGCTCGCGCAGGAGATGATCGAGTTGTTTGAGCGGATGGACGTTTTCCAGACGCAGGCCGGTCTCCTCGGCCAGTCCCACAATCCGCTTCGACAGGTTGTCGAACTCGCGTTCGCGTCGGGCCATATCGTCGCGGCGGTTTTCGATTCGCGTTTCCAACTCGGCGATCTTCTCGCATTGCCCGGCCATTGTTTCCAGGTTGTCCGGGCTCACGTTGTCAGGCAATCCCAGCGCCCGCAGCTTCGCCTTCCAATTGCCGGTCGCGGTCGCATGTTTTTCCTGGGCGAGCTGGAGACGCCGCTCAGCGGCGCTGATTTCCTGGGCTGCCTCACGTCGTTTGCTTTCGACCGGGAGCAAACGTTCCAACTCCGCCAAGTGCCGCTCGGCATGCTGCAATCGAATCGTGACCGAACCTTCCGCCATCGGCAATTCGTGATCAAGCTGAGCCAGTTCCTCCTCGACCGATTCGATTTGTTCGAGCAACTGTTGGAGTTGACGGTTGCACACATCGAAGCGGTTCGCCGCCGAATCCTCGACATAGAACTTGAACAGACAAGCAAAGACAGGCCCAATAACGCCCAACGCCGCGAGCCAGCCGCTGTAATTGCCCAGCCAGTCAGGGGCCAACCACCACGCCCCAAACGCCATGCAACCCAGCACAAAGGATGCCATCAACCAACTGAACAAGGGCATGGGCACGACCTGCTCTTCGGCCAGTTCCTGGCCCTGCTGCTGCAATTCGTCTGCCTCTTGGCGGGAGGATTCGATCCGCTGCTCGAGATGCTGCCGGCGGCGGAGTTGAGCGACCAGATCGCTGGCGGCGTCGAACTCCTTGGGCAAGCCGAGCCGTTCGCCGGCCGTCATGGCCGATTCGATCTTCGTGCGAAACTCATGCTCGCCCGTGCGATGCGAATTGAGATCCTGCTTCGCAGTTTCCAGCATTTGAGCGGCGGCCTCGACGGCACGCGCAGGGGACGCCAATTGCTCCACAATCTCGGCGGTGATTCGCGGCGGCAGTTTTCCGGCACCGGTCCACTCGTGACTCAGTCGTTCGTTCTCACTAGCGCGGCGAGCCTCAAGATTTGCCACCTCGTGAGCCAACTCGGCCGCCATCCGCTCTATCGCCTGCAACCAGTCTTGCTGTTCGATGAGTGCATCGAGGCGCTGGCCATTGCGCACTAGCGCATCGTTCACCCCCAGCCGCTCGGCCTCGTCGCGAAGTTGATGCCGTTGACCGCGGAGGATATCGCGCTGCCGCTCGTGCTCTTCAATCCGCTGGTTCAGGTCATCGAGCCTCTCCAACGTGCCATCTTCCAGCGTGGGCAAATTGGAGTATTGTTCGAGCTGATTTTCGATCTTCGTCCGTTTGATCCACAACGGCTTGACGCCGATGGCAACCTCCAGACGTCGCGCGCGGCCCTCGAGCGATTTGGCCTCGGATTGCAGGCGGTCCACTTCGTCGGCCAGTTCGCGCAACTTCACCGCCGACTGCGCCCAGCGGCGTCCTTTCGCCATGAGTTCCTCAAGCTCATCACGAAGCTGATCGCGGCGAGCCACCAGCGTTCGGATTTCCGACTGCTGGTCGGCGGAATTTAACAGCCGCAGCCGCGTATTGGCCAACATGTGGATCACATCGTAGAGCGAGATCCGGTCCAGGCCCGAAGTCAGCCGGTAGAGCCACTGGGCAGCCGCCGTGTCGCTGAGCGTGTTGAGCTCCTGCACTTCGCGCAGCCCAACGGCAAAGATGTTGTTGAACGTCGGTTCGTCCACGTGCTCGAGCGATTCGCGCAGCAAACGATCCCCCTGCTCGTCGCCTTCGGCCGTGGTGACCGTGACTTTGCCGACATCCGTCGGGCCGCGATCGGCATAGCGGGCGATCGTCAGGGGGCCGTTGTCGCCGACAACTTGGATCCAACCACCGGGCCGACCTCCCTCGAGCGGCGGCAGGTAGCGTTCTCGTCGTGTTGGCGAGACACCATACAGCAACGACCGCAGAAACTGCATCAGCGTCGTTTTCCCGGCTTCGTTCGGACCGTAAAACACTGTGAGCTCTGGCGACACGCCACGTAGCGAGAGGTCGTGCCAGACGCCAAAGCCGTCGATTTTGATATCAGTGATCTTCATGGGATATTCGAGGGTCAAGAGACGTGATTTCGCGGAGTTGGCGGCCAGCTTGTTCGGCCAGAACACCGCGGATCGCCTGAATTTACTCCTCCTCCGGTAAATCGCCTGCTTCGAGCGGCAACGATAGCAGGTCCACGCCCAGCTTGCCGGCGCGGCACAACAATTCGCCGCGTTCTTCCGTGCTATCCACCATCGCGATGACCGCCAACGGATCGTTCCGCAGGTCATCGGGCAGGAACCTATCGAGGTCCAGCGGGAGATCGCCGTGCAGTTCCAATTCGCGTACCCCTCTGAGAAAATCGCCGAGAACGGTCTCCTGGTCATACCACTCGGCCGGAACGCTGAGCGGCGCACTGCATTCGAGCGAAACGCTCCACGCCACCGGCGATCGTTCACCAAAACGCCGCCGCAGATCGCGGAGGATCTCGTCCGCAAGCCCGCCTGGTCGCAAGCGATTCACGAGCGGTCCGGTGCCGCGAATGTTCCAACGCACCAAATGATCCGTGACTGGATTCTTCGCTTGGAGTTTCTCCAGCCGGTCGGTCATTTGCTCATGGAGTTGCTCAGAACGCGTCGTCGCGGTAACTTCGAGCGATTGTTCGACCCAGCGAACAACATCGGTAGGCGCAAACCGCGTCTTGGCGTGACCGGTGTCGTCCACGGTGACCACGGTGCAGCCATGGGGGCCAACCTCGCGCGGACCACGTCCCTGTGGCGTGCCGCTATAGTGGGCGATTCCGGGTTCGTGGTCGACGGTCTGATGCAGATGCCGGCCGCCGAGGGCCATGTAGTGGACGCGGTCGCCCTCGTGTCCGGATGAGTCGTCGGTGCCGTACGCCACGCCGACCGTGAACAAGCCGTGCGCGTCGCGATGAAAACCGCTCGCATCGACCTGACCGTCCTCGCGGCAACTGGTTCCCTGTACCCGCGCGATCGTCTCGCCAGAACGCACCATGTCGAATGTTTCGACCCGGCCGACCGGGAAGACATGCACATTGTCGGGGAGTGGCACACTCCGGGGCCAGTTGTCCGGCAGATCGACGGCACCGCCCGCCCAGTAAACCTGTATGCCGCGGTCGGCCAGCCTGGCAAACTGATCCAGCAGCAGCACAATTGCCGGCGGACCAGCGCGATCGACGTTCAGCACATCGCCAGCGAGCAACACGGCATCGGCGTTTTCCGCCAGCGCAGTTTCGAACACCCGCTCGGCGGCCTGAAAGGGCGCTTCAAGCAGTAACTCGCGTAGATGATCCGGTATTTCGGCAAG
>JAKEGR010000225.1 GCA_022615465.1 Planctomycetota bacterium
ACCGCGAGCCGAACGACGAGGCGGCGTGGAAGCGTCTGGAGGACTGGCTGGGCACGCGGAACGCGGATTACGACAAGGAAGCACCGGCCGACAGTTGGTTCATTGACGACGCGCGTGGCATTCAAATTGCCCGCAGTCCGCGGAGCGAGGCAAGCCGCGGCGAGAATTACGCGCACCGCGACTACTTCCACGGCCGCGGGGCCGATCTGGCGGCTGGTACGGCGAACCTCGATCCGATTAAATCACCGCATTTGTCGGCCGTCTATCGCAGCACGTCGACCGGGCATTTGAAGGTGGCGTTTTCGGCTCCGATCGAGAACGGCCTCAGCGGAAAGGACCGCAAGGTGGTTGGCGTGCTGGCCATGTCGGTCGATCTGGGCGAATTCGACGTGCTCGAGAAGAAGCTTCCGCCAGGGCAAGAAGTCGTGCTCATTGATCTGCGCGAGTCGACGATCGACGGCCAAACGCGGCGCGGCCTGATCCTGCACCATCAGCATGAAGCGGCTTACCGCCAGGGACAGCCGCCGCCGTGGGTGAGTGCGGAATTGCTGGGGCGGATTGACCAGCTCTTAACGGCCGCCGGCACCACCTCGGCAGACGACGGCGCCATGCTGGTGGACTATCGCGATGACGCATTGACGGACGGCAAGCTCTATTGGGGCGCACTGCAGCCCGTGATCGACCGCCAGCGCGACGAGCAACCGCGCGACATCCGCTGGCTAGTGCTCGTGCAGGAACCTGTCGCGAGGCAATAGCACGGTTCCTCATCAAGCCGAGACCACTGGCCGCGGATTCCATGCGTTTGCCCGCCGTTTTCAACCCATGTTTCTGCTTCTCCCCGCTGGCAAGGTCACTTACAATAGGGTCATGAACTCCAATCAACTTCATCTCTCGCTGGAAACGGAAGCCGCCGTCGAAGCGACGCACGGTGGCCCCTTGTCGCTCGTTGGCCAGAACTCTCTCTATGTAATCATGCGGATGGACGTCTACCGCGAACTCATGGGCGTTGGCAGCGACGCGGAGTTCGCCGCGAGCGTGGACGCGATTCGCGAAGGCCTGGAAGACGTTCGCGTTGGCCGCACTCGCCCAGCCCGTGAATTCCTGGAAGAGCTTGGCCGGAATCATGAGGCATAACGTCGAGCTATCGCGGCGCGCACAGCGTGATATCGCCGATGCCCACGAGTACATTCGCCAGGATGCTCCAGGACGAGCCGAAAGGTGGCGGCAGCGGCTACTCGCCGCGATCGATACCTTGGAGCACTGGCCCGCACGACATTCCTTAGCCCCGGAAGCGGAGACGGTCGGCATGGATTTGCGACAGATGCTCTTCGGCGCGTACCGCATCTTGTACGTCGTCGAAGGCGACATCGTGAACGTCCTCACCGTTCGTCACGGAGCACGACGATCGTTGGAGCTGGACGAACTGGGAGGAATGCAATAGTCGCCGCGCCGAATGGCACTGTCTCTTGTTGTTATGCACCACCAGTTGGGCAATCCGCGTTACCCATCCGACTCCCGGCGTCCACTGGCTATGCCAACTCATACTGCCCCTGGCTCGCGCGCTTGAGCTTGCCCTGCGCCACCAGCGCGTCCCACACGGCCCGCGGATATTCGCGCGGCGGCGCGATCGCCACGATGCCCGACGCCCGGCTACTGAGCGGCCCGACGCCGATCCGCGAATCGTGATCGAGTTGCGTCAGCTTCAATCGCTTCTTAAAAGCCTTGAAAGCCCTCGTGAGTTCTTCCGGCGAAGGTGTGGCAGCGTGCGTTGCGGCGGGGGTTGGTTCCGAATCAGACATGGATCACTCCGTGGCTCGAACCTTGTGGCGATACCCGCCATTCTACCACATGCGCCGCCATCATTCCGCTCCTCCCACTCCTGGCGCGGGGAGCAGCCACCACCCCACGAGACCGGCCAGGAAATGCTGCATGAGCGTCGCCAGCACGATGATCAGAATGGCGAGCGGTTGATCGGCCAGAACGGCACCTGCCAGAATGAGAGCCAGCCCGGTGTGCTTCATGCTCAACCCGAACAGCAAGGCGGATCGCGTTTCGTCGGTTAGCCGCAGGACGCGAGCCAGCGTCCAGCCAATGACCAGCCCGACCACGCTGAGTGCGATGGCGAGCACGACCGTAGTGACAAGCAAGCGGGGAGCAATGTGGTGGATTTTCGGCAGGGCCAACGCGGAGTTGAGGTAGTTCAAGAGCAACAACGCTACGGCGCTCAGCAAGGTGATCGGATTTTTCATCGCCTCGACGCGCCGTTCGCTCACTACGAATCGCGTGGCAAAGCCTGCGGCGGTTGGCAGCAATACCCACACGATGAAAAACACGCCGGAGAACTCATTGATCAACGCCTGGCAATAGGCCTGATCCCGTGGAGACAGGGACGAACCCAATAGTTGCAGCAGCCAGGGCGTCACCCAGGGGCACAGCGAAATGCTCAAGACCACCAGCGTCAAGCCGATCGCCAGGTTTCCATTCGCATGATGCGTCCAGCCGACTGAGGAGTTGGCCACGGGCATGGCAGCGATGAGGGCCAATCCCACGAGCAAGCCGGCCGTGGCCTGGCCATCGACGGCCCACGGCACGACCCAGCCGGCGACCACCAGCAGCACCGCCGGACCAAGCCAAACCGCCAGGAGCGTTACCGCCAACACGGTCGGATGGAGCAGAACCGTGCGGATTTGCCTGACGTCGGTCAGTACGGCCGCCGAGAAGAGCATCAGCGTCAACAGCAACAGCGGCAAGGTAATCGGTGTTTCACCAACGGTCGCCGGCGACCAACGCCAACCGCGCATCGCCAGCCCCGGCCCAGGCCACAACGCGGCAAGCCCGTAGCAGCCCACCAGCAGCCACAGGAAATGCTGTTTTACGCCGCGGGCGAATCGGTCGGCGGGGCGAACGGTTTCTTGGCCGGCCGAACCTTGCATGGGACGTTGGCGCTATTTCGATGGTTGGTTCAAAACAACACGCATCAGGAGCTTTCTACTCAGGCGAATGGCTCCGCCGTCAGTTGCCTAGCTGCCGATTAAGCTCGTCCAATTCTCGGCGGAGTTGGCCGGTGGCCGACTCCATTTCAGCCCGTGCCGCATGAAACTCGCGTCGGATAGCCGCCACCTCCTCGCGAAGCTGCCGCAATCCCTCGGCAAGTACGGCTGTCTCGGTCCCCTGGGTCGAGTTGGGCGAATTGCCGGACCTATCTTGCGACGGCACGGGACGGCGCGGCGCTTCGATACTCACCACGGGCGCGTTCGCCGTATTGGCAGCCGGCTCGCCAGCCGATGACGGCTCTGGCGACCAGGCGACCGCTTCCCGTTTGAGCTTCTCCAACTCCCGATCGAGGTACAGCGCGTGAGTCACCACGGCACCACGGCCCGGTGGAGACAAATAGAGGATCAGTCGCTTGGCCTGGAGCGAATCGAGCATCGGGCGCAGATCGGCCAAATCCTTGATTGGCTCCATCCTCGCTGCTCGGCCACGCAACTCGCCGACGGTTTGGGCACCTCGCAACAATAACTCCGCCAGCACTGCCAACTCGACTTTGTTGACGCCAAACCAGTCGTAGGCCAGATGACGATGCCGGTCGATCCGCGCGCCACCCTGCACGAGCGCCGCGGCACCCACTTTCCGAAGTTGCTCCAGAGCTTCCTCAATCTGGTCTTCATCGAGTTGCATCAACGGCGAGCGGTTGCTTTTCTGATTGCAGCCGCCGCGTAACGCATTGAGCGAAAGCGGATAGTTCTCGGTCGTTGTCTTCGCCTTCTCGATCAGCACGCCCAGCACGCGTCGCTCGATCGCCGCGAGCGGTTGCCAGCGGGGAGAGGCATTGGATTCCGTCGTTGCCGCGTCGGTGTTCATGGTCATCATGTCCACTGCGGGGGATAGGAAAGCCGCGAGTTCAGACGCATCATCTTAGTGGACAGTCGCTGAGCAGGGCAACCGTGGCCCAGGCAGCATGCCTGCAGATTGGAAGCAGGCGGGCCGCCTGCACCCCTGGGGTTCGATCGACGAACCGCCGGTTCCACCTCGATCACAAACGAAACCGGGGACCGCGTTTTGGGCGGTCCCCGGTGGAGGGACATTGAGTAATCGCGTCGTTAGAACGTGAAGATCGCGTCGACGCCAAAGATGCCGCGGTCGTAATCCGGGACAAACTCGGTCGGCGACCAGTCGTAGCGAACCTCCGGACGAATCACCACGTTGGCGTGC
>JAKEGR010000226.1 GCA_022615465.1 Planctomycetota bacterium
CGCGCCGCCATGCCGCCCGGCAAGGCTTGCTGAAAGAGAAGTGTCACACGATCAGTCGTCGTACCCGCTAGGGTGCTTGCCATGCCAAGCCCAGGCGGATTCGATGATCCCACGCATCTCCTGGTACTTTGCCTGCCAGCCGAGAACACGTTTCGCGGCCAAGGCATTGGCCACCAGTTCCGGCGGGTCGCCCTCGCGCCGCGGGGCGACGCGTGTCGGAATTCGGTGACCGGTTACCGCGCGGCAAATGTCGACGACTTCCTGGACGCTCACCCCCCGGCCCGTGCCGAGGTTGAGCTTCATTTGAGTTCCCGGCTTCAGCTTTTCCATCGCTGCCAGATGGGCGGTTGCCAGGTCATCGACATGAATGTAATCGCGAACGCACGTGCCGTCAGGCGTTGGGTAATCGGTGCCAAAAATCTCCACATCCTCGCGCTGGCCCAGCGCCACCTGCAACACGAGTGGGATGAGATGGGTTTCTGGATCATGGTCTTCGCCGATGGTGCCATCGGCCGCCGCGCCGGATGCATTGAAATATCGCAGCGCCGCATAGCCCAGCCCATACGCATGGGAATAATCGGCCAGCGCCCGCTCGATCACCAGTTTGGTGAACCCATACGGATTGATGGGGTTCTGCGGATGATCTTCGGAGATGGGAACGCGGGTCGGAATACCATACGTGGCACAGGTACTGGAAAACACGATTCGATTGACCCCCGCCGCTCGCATCGCTTCGAGCAGCGCCAACGTGCCGACGACATTGTTGTGATAATACGTGGCCGGCTCGTGAACCGATACGCCGACATACGCGAATGCCGCGAAGTGCATCACGGCCTCGATCGCGTGCTCCTTCAAGATCGCCGCGATCCGCTCGTGGTCGTGCAAATTGACTTCGATGAGCGGCAGTTTGCCAACGGCCTGGCGATGCCCTTCTGCGAGACTGTCGACAATCACAACGTGATGCCCGCTCTCGGCGAGCCACTTTGCGGCATGCGAACCAACATAGCCTGCCCCGCCGGTCACTAATACACGCATCGTGGGAAATCCTCGAGAAAAAATGAAAGCCAAGTGGTTCAAGCCATGCCGGCAAAAACGTGTTCGATAGGGCCGCCGGTCAGAGACCTATCGCTTCTTGAGAAACATGGCCGTGCTCTCGATCGTTGCCGCCGGCACGACAACATCGGCCCAAAATTCTGCCGCCTCGAATCCCCCGGCAGCACCGATCGGCGGCGAGGAAGGAAACTCGTCGACGATAGGCCCGCCGATGACCGGTCCCAGCACGGCATCCATTTGTCGCTTGAGCCAATGCGTGTAGCCATGCGCGCTAAAAAACAACCGCCAGTCGGCCCGCTCCGGCAATAAACGACTTGTGGGATCCAGGCCCTCCTGGTTCCAACGCGATCCCTGGTCGAGCGTTGCCAATTCCAAAGCACCTGCGGCTTGTTCCAAAGTGCCAACGGCCAGAAGCACCGCATGATCATTACCAGGCACCAGGAACAGCCGCAGCTTGCCCTCCGGCCCAAACAGCTTTTCCATCGCCTGCCGGACCTCGGGAAGACCGGGAGCACCTACGGCAGCCACCATGTCGATCGAATACTCGGTCGCATCGCGATTACCAACCAGAACCGTTCGAGAGTCAAAAACCAGCCTTACTTCGCCCTGCATCTCGTGGTTTACTTCGTTCCAAAGCCGCATGACTTCACGAACTTGCTCGAGAAAGGCGTCCGCCGAATCAACACGAATCAAGCTGTATCTATTCGAGTAAACCGCATCTTGTTTTTCACCCGGCTGGCCCAACACGGCTGCCGCTCCAACATGGCTCGCCGCCAGTTCGACGGCCTTGACGAACTGGGCCGCTGCCCGTTCGTCTACGTTGGTCTTATTCTCTTTTTCAAGGTCGCGAATGAAAAGGCGCGCATAACTCCCCGAAGCAGCCACGAGGACCGGCGACGGCAGTCGCCCGGCCCCGCTAACAATGAATCCACCCGGCTGATTCAATGATGGCAGCGATGCTTTGTTTTGTTCGACCGCCCAAGTGCTCGGGATAGGCAAAACGTCTTGTTGCCATGCCACCCGCAAACCGGCAAACGCGTTGCCGGCATCGTCGAGTCGCAGGCTGCAGGCGATTGCCCTCGCTTCTGCCAGTCCTTGAACAAGAGCGGGCATTTCTTGTATCGCGCTACGAATCATGGGACGCCACGCCGACCATTGGCCATTCTTGGCGATCCCATCAACGGCAGGTTTCCCCAATGGATATTCCTCGTCGATGGGCGCTGACAAGTCGTCGTTGCGGCGATCTTCGCTTCCACCAGCCATCGAACCGTCGGCATTCTCGCTGGGAACGCTCCAATTCCACATCGAGCGAACGCCGTCGGGCAGCACGATGAGGGTTATGTCGTTGGTGCCCAGCCATTTCTCCCAGGCAGACAACGAGTGAGTTGGCTGTGTTTCCCCGCCAAGTATTTGTTTCATGCGGGCGCGTTGATCGGGGTCCATCACAAGCGCCCAATCGCCGTGCCGCGCTACCAGCAGATCTTCACCAGCCACCGTCACGGCGGCAACGGGATCCGCCGTGGTGCCGTGTAGTGAAGTAATGAACGCTTCATAATCCATCACCGGCAACCAAACGGCAAAGAGAGGCTGAGCGGTCGGCTTCTCGCCGGGCAGAACGGCCAGCAGCAAGTCGCCATCGATATCGAGACCTTTCGCGATCCCTGTTGTTGCTCTTAGAAACGCCAGCGGGCCGAGGAACGGTACCTGGAGCGTCTTGAACACCCGTTCCACGTGTGCATCGGTGCCTTCGAGATGGCGGATAACGACGAATCCGAGCGCACTTGCCGGGACATTCTTCAACACATCTGCAGCCCAGCCGACGGGATGAGCCATGAGCAGCAGTAGAACAATGAGTGGGATCGAAAGAAGCCGGTAAGGCAACATGGTTCGTTCTCGAAAGGTTGCGGAGGCATCCAGGGACTGCTGCGAAAATAGGTCCATCCCAGACGCGGCTGCACCTCGTGTCAGCAGCCAACCGCATTATCTTACCATGCCACTGGGGTGACAAGACAACGTTGCGCTGCCGTAGCTTGATACATAGCCGTAGAGTCAAGGGCGACAAAGCTCCCGAGCTTTGGCCACGATGGCTGCCACGGTCAAGCCGCGGTGCTTGTATATCTCCTGATACGGCGCCGACGCACCAAACGCATCAAGGCCAATGAACGCGCCGCGAAGCCCGAGATACCTCTCCCAGCCTTGTTTGATACCGGCTTCAATTGCCACGCGCGCCGTACAATCGGGAGGGAACACTTCGTCGCGATACGACTGGGGCTGCTCCTCGAACAGCTCGAACGACGGCAGGCTAACAACACGGCTGCGAATACCGCTGCTGGTGAGTTCGTCATGAGCGGCGATCGCGAGAGGCAGCTCGCTGCCGGTGGCGATCACAATGACGTCCGGCCCGCCTTGTCCCTGGGCATCCGCCAACACGTAACCGCCGCGTCGTGCGTACTCAGCCGAGGCGTACTTCTTGCGGCAAAGCGTCGGCAGGTCTTGCCTCGAGAGCACCAATAATACGGGTCGATTGGTCTGCTCGAGCGCCACGCGCCAAGCCTGGGCGACTTCGTTGGCGTCCCCAGGGCGTATTACGACCGTGTTTGGAATCGCACGACACGCCGCCAACTGTTCGATTGGCTGGTGTGTTGGGCCATCTTCCCCGACGCCGATTGAATCGTGCGTGAAGACAAAAACGCCAGGCAAACCCATGATCGCCGCCAATCGAAGCGATGGGCGACAGTAATCGCTAAACACGAAAAACGTCGCGCCAAACGGGCGCAACCCACACAATGCCATGCCGTTGACCGCCGCCGCCATTGCATGCTCGCGAATACCGAAATGCAGATTTCGGCCGGCATGGTTCTCCGCCGACTGACTCCCGCGGGCTTCCTCAAACGAAAGCAAGGTCTTGGTGGAGGGGGCCAGGTCGGCCGAGCCGCCGACTAACCACGGCACTCGCTTCGCGATCGCGTTGAGGACTTTGCCGCCAGAAACTCGCGTTGCCAACCCCTTTGTGTCGGCATCGAACGAGGGCACCGCATCTTCCCACCCCTTCGGCAGGCCGCGCGCCTGCATCAGATTCAATTCAGCAGCTAGCTCAGGATATTCCTTCTCGTATTTTACGAAGAGCTCGTCCCATGCCTTGCGCGCCTTTTGGCCGCGTCGGCCGAGAGTCGCGGCAAAGTGTTCCGGCACCTCGGGCGGTACGAGAAATTTGGCCTCCGAGGGCCAACCGTAGACCCGCTTCGTGGCCGCGATTTCGCTGTCTCCCAGAGGCGAACCGTGGGCATCGTGTGTGTTCGCTTTGTTCGGCGAACCGTAGGCGATGATACTTCGGACGATAATCAGCGTTGGGCCGCTGTCGTGCTTGAGGAACTTTTCATAGGCCGCTTCGAGGGCTTGAAGATCGTTGGCGTCATCTACCGCCAGCACATGCCAACCCAGCCCGCGGAACCGTGTGGCCACGTCCTCGCTAAAAGCCAACTTCGTTTGGCCTTCGATCGTAATCTTGTTGTCATCATAGATCCAGCAGAGATTGCTAAGCCGAAGATGTCCGGCAAGCGAGGCTGCTTCGCAGGCAATGCCTTCCATCAAATCGCCATCGCTGCATTGCACCCAGACGTTGTAATCAAACAGGTTGAATCCTGGTTTGTTGTACCGTGCCTCCAACCAGCGGCCGGCAATCGCCATGCCCACGCTGTTGCCGCATCCTTGTCCGAGCGGGCCGGTTGTCGTTTCGACACCCGTGGTGTGGCCAAATTCCGGATGGCCGGGTGTGCGGCTGTTCCATTGTCGAAAGTTGCGCAGTT
Organism: Planctomycetota bacterium; assembly: GCA_022615465.1. Taxonomy (GTDB): domain Bacteria; phylum Planctomycetota; class Planctomycetia; order Pirellulales; family Lacipirellulaceae; genus JAKEGR01. The sequence goes on from JAKEGR010000226.1 coordinate 4,860, forward strand.
CTTCCAGCGAGATGGCCGGTTCACCAGTTACACTGCCATCGGTCTTCGCGCGGCGAATGGCTGCCAAATGAATCAGCGAATAGAGCAGCATCGACGCATGGCCGCAGGAGAGCACGTACCGATCACGGTTCGGCCAACGGGGCGCCGTGGGGTCGTACCGCAACTGGCTTGTCCACAACTGATAGGCAACCGGAGCCAGGGCCATCGGTGTGCCGGGATGGCCGCTATTGGCGGCTTGTACGGCATCCATCGCCAGCGTGCGGATGGTATTAATGCTGGTCTGTTCGAGACTCGGCGGAGAGGTCGTTGAGCTGGAAATAGACATGAAAAAGCCTGGGATCATGGGGGCGAGAAACAATTCGCAATCAGCATCGGTGCGATTCTAATGGTGTTGCTCAGGAGGGTCAACTCGCACGGCATGCCCAGCGGCGGATTCGCCGCAACGCCGCGCGGCCTTCGAACGAGCAATCGCGGGCTTGGGGTTTACGTATCCAGCGTGAGGCGGCAGCCCTTGGAGTAGCTTTCCTGGGCCTTGTTCACAATCGCCAGTGCTCGATATGCATCTTCAAGACTCGATGTCTTGAGAACCAGGCTGCCCACTTGGCGATGGAAGTGAAGCAAAAGCTGTTCGCCTACGGGGCGGTCGTGAACCAGAGATTCTGAATGCTGTCCTGCCTCGTCGAACCATACAAGCGTGTGCGGCAAATCGATGAACGCAATGCCACGCTGGCACACAACCTGCAAGTCGGCTGGTCGCCGAAACACGGCCGCTTCGTGCCACTGGGGAGCGACGTAACTGCCACAGGCAATCTGCGCGACCGGTCCTGTCCCCACTTCCCCCGCCGGTGAGAAATCCAGAGTCATCACCAGATAGTCCTTCGGGACCACGGTGTGTCGGTCGGGACATCCAAGTGATGCGGAGGCGTGGGCTGCGCCAACCACGCTCGTTGCTTCCGTGCCAACAACGTCGCGGCACCAATCGACCATTTCGATCAGTTGCCGCATATCGGAAGTGTAGGTGCGGCAGGTTTCCACACTGGTCGTAAACCGGCGGTTACAGAAGAGCAACCGTGGCAGGCCGAGACGCGTGGCCATCAATTCCTTGAGACGGAGCGTGGCGGGGGCCAATCGGCAGGGAAACTCGGCCATGAATGCCACACCCGCCTCCTGCACTCGGCGGCGCACTTCGTCGGCCTCGTGTGTATCCAGGTCGAGGGCAGCCGAGCAATAAATGGCCTTTCCGGCATCGCAAGCGGCCAGGATTGGCAGTGCGCCGTACCATTGGGCGGAGAGGTACAAAATGGCATCGATGTCGCCGCTTGTGGCCAAAGCACGAAAGCCATCGCAGGTACGTGCCGGCCAGCGCTGAGCGATTTCCGCCGCCCGGTGAGCAATTGGGTCGCAAAACGCCCGCACTTCGAACCGGTCTGTCAGCGCGCGGAGCGCTGGGGAGTGACGTGTCTCCCACGCCTGGCCAAGACCAACAACACCAACGCGAAGCTTCATTGCGAGATGGGGATGTCAGAGATCAGAGGAAATCAGGCGGTTGCCGTCTGTCGACCGTATTTCGACGGACGACGTTGAGCCGTCAGGGGCATCACGCCGGCCAAACACGGCGACTTTTGCCATAGCCAACTTTCGTTGTTTCCACCACATTCGGCAAGGCGAGTTTTTGTGTCAGAACGCTAACAACATTGCTCAACAGAGGCAGTGACCGAGACGACCTCTTCATCCTATCAGATTGCACGGAAAACATCATGAACCAGCGATAACTGGTCCCGCGATCTCCCCTATTGAGGTGAGTTTTTTGGCTCCAGTTCGAGTAGCATCTCAGCCAGCATCTCCATCGGCAGCCCGACCACGTTCGACTCGCTGCCTTCGACTATGTGGACCCAGCCCAAGCCGTCTTGATAACCAAACGCACCGGCTTTGCCTTCCCATTGGCCGCCGGCCAG
>JAKEGR010000227.1 GCA_022615465.1 Planctomycetota bacterium
GCAGCGGCGATGTGTTGCAGGCCGGATCGCGGTCAGCATTGCACACGAGGATTATCCGACGATCCTGGCCGAGGCGCTCGACGCCATCGCCGTCGCCGAATTCGACGTTCCCGCCGCCGCCCGCTGGCTCGGCGCGAGCGCGTCGCAACTGATGAAGCTGCTGCGTCGTGAGCCGTCGGCATGGAAACTGGTGAGCGACGCCCGTCGTACAAGGGGCCAAAAGCCGCTACAATAGAAGGCGAGTTTCTCCGAAACTCGCAACGCGCAACCGAGTCTCGGAGAGACTCGGCTACATGAAACTCGCATTGATTCATGCATACCTGCTTGCTCGACATCGACGGGACATTGATTGACACCGGCGGCGCCGGTCAAACTGCTTTTTCGTGCGCGTTCGAGGCCGCTTTTGGCATCGCGGAGATCAGCCGCGAGGTGATCTTTGCCGGACGCAGCGATCGGGCCATCGCGATGGACTTCTTCCGCATCCACGGCGTCGAACCGACCACGCGGAACTGGCGGCGATTCCGAACGAGCTATCTGGCGTCCCTGGAGGCCGCCCTGCCGACCCATCCGGGGCGCGTGCTGCCCGGCGTGGTGGGCCTGCTCGAAGCACTTGCCGCGCGCGGCGACGTGATGCTTGGCCTGTTGACGGGCAATGTGCGTGAAGGGGCGCGAAAAAAACTGTCGCACTACAATCTGTGGCATTGGTTTGCCTGCGGCGGCTTTGGCGACGATCATGTGGATCGCAACGACATTGCTTCCGCGGCACTCGATGCGGCCCGCGCTCACCATGGTGCCGAGTCTCTCCGAGACTCGGAAGGCCGCGAGTTTCGGAGAAACTCGCCTACGCTGGCAACCAACTGCGATGGCAACGGGCAGGCATTGCGGCAGGTGGTTGTAATCGGTGACACGCTGAGCGATATCGAATGCGGGCGATCGATCGCCGCGCGATGCGTCGCCGTGCCAACCGGCAATACGCCAGCCGAAGCGCTGCGACAAGGCCAGCCGGATGTTCTCGTGGATACCCTCGAGGATTGGACGCCGATTTTATCGCTGTTTGATGGGCCATCCCCCTGAGTATTCCCCACAAGATTGTAGATTCTATACGACTGCTAGCAGAGCAAGGAGCGGCCCGACCGTTCTTCGAGAATCTGCTAGCAACCGCGAACGCCGACTGAGAAGCGTGCCGTTTTCTTTCACGAGCGATTGCGATAATCCGTTGTCGTTTTTAGGAGACGACATCTATCGAGTCGAACGGTTCGACATGCCGATATTCCCGATGTTTCATGGACGAACCGTGGTGGCATGCGGGTGCCGGCGAATTATTGGTTCGCGCTGTCACCTCTTAGCTCGCGGCGGCAGTGTCCGTTCCGATCCTCCTGCCTTGAAACGCAACATGGGTGCGATCGTTCAAAGCGCGGTGTCCTTGCTGGTCGATTCGTCCGGGGCGATCGCGCATTCATCGCTGGACGGTCCCATCGAGTCGCTCAGTTTTCTGCGGAAGTCCTTGCTCTTTGCCGAGTTGTCGAACCTTTCCTACCTTTCTCGAGCCGAGGCGGGCCGTCTGGCGTATGAGATAGGCTTGCCGGAAATCCGTTTCTATGACCGCGACGGCGCCCAGGCCTACATCTTCGCCAACGACGACGACGCGATCGTCGTATGCCGTGGCACCGAGCCGCACGATTGGAACGATGTGCGGGCTGACCTCCAACTGCGAACCGTGGTATCCGAAACAGCGGGCCGCGTGCATCGCGGCTTCAAGCGAGAGGTCGACGATCTGTGGCCGCGGCTGGAACAATCGTTGGTCAGCAACACGCGCACGCTATGGTTCGCGGGCCATTCGCTCGGCGGCGCGATGGCGGCCATCTGTGCCGGCCGTTGCGTGATCTCGCACATCCGTTCCAATCCGCGAGCGTTATTCACCTACGGCAGCCCGCGGATCGGGAATCGGCGATATGTCAATTATGTGCAACTCGAAGCCATCCGCTGGGTGAACAACAACGACATCGTGACTCGGCTGCCACCGTCATGGCTCGGGTATCGACACAAAGGCGTGGAAGCGTACTTGAATTCCGACGGCGAGATTTGCCGCGTGACGGGCTGGCAGCGGATGAAAGACCGCTGGCGAGGTTTTGTACGGAACCTCCGGCAAGGCCGGATCGACCATTTTGCCGACCATTCGATCGCGGATTACATCGAGCACATTTATCGCGCGGTTCAAGACGAAGAGCGGTTCATTATGCCGTTCAAGATGCCGGAGCAGATGGTGGTCAAATCGTCGCGCCGCGCGGCGGCCTAAGTCAGCCCGCATTTCTCACAAGAATCACCACGGAGACACGGAGGACACAGAGAGATCCGAAGAAAACAAGAAATAACCAGCCAGCAATCCTTCGATTCTCGTCAAGACGCCGTTAATCCAAAGTCCTTGGTCTGCTTTCTTCTCCGTGTTCTCTGTGTCTCCGTGGTGAGAAATCCTGGTTAGACGGCTACGCATGACCCAGGAGTTTGTCGTATTCCGCATGAGGCCCAATCCAGAACCAGACCAGATCGCCTTCGTCTTCCACGGCCACCGCTCGGTGATGCAAGCCCACCCGAACCGACCGACCTATTTGAAATGTAAGGACGGATGGCGTGGGTCTTGTCGCAACAACTCATAGCACCTGTCGGCCAGGCGCTGAATTTCACTGGCCAACGGCCGGTAGCATCGCCAGAATCTCGGGGTCGCTCGGTGTTTCACAGGTCGGTACAACGCCCCTGGCGTAGATCCTCGATGGCTTCTTCGGCCAACGCATCGAGCCGGCCAGCGGCGACATCGTCCTCGAATTGGCGGTCCCAGATGCCGGCGTCGAACTCGGCGAACCAAGCCCGAAACGCAGCCAAGTCCTCGGCCGGAAGTTGGCGCACAGCTTGTTCAATTTCTACGATCCTACTCATGATAACAAACTACCTCGGTGACTGATTCCGGGCAATCCCCTCAGCCTTGTCGTCGCGCCGCGCGGCGGCATGACCAGGCGCCGGCTATCCTCGCGATGCCGTTCCCCTGTCTTTTTTCTTCCCCTTCTCCCGGACGCGATCCGGGTCGCCGTTGGCGGACGGGACATCCATGCAGCCATCAAAACGCGTCTGCGGGGCGTCCGCCGCTTCGACCGCCTCGGTTCGCGTGGCCGCCAACGTCAAAAGCTCTGTCTGACTCCGTAGCGCGGCCTGGCCCTCGGCGGGGTGGACCCGCGAATAGGTGCCGTCGGCGTTGAGAAGCCGCATCCGCCGGTTGTCGTTCATATAGATTGGAATAATCTGTTCCAGGAGTTGTTTGCGTAGCGTCTCCGCCTCAACGGGAAACATGACTTCCACGCGGCGTTCAAAATTTCTTGGCATCCAGTCGGCGCTACTGAGAAACACTTGCTGTTTCGGGCCTTCGCCAAAAACGAGAATGCGGCTGTGTTCCAGGAAGCGGTCCACCACGCTAAACACGCGGATGTTTTCTGATATGCCAGGTAGTCCCGGCCGCAAGCAGCAGATGCCGCGAACCATCAAATCGATCGGCACGCCGGCCTGACTGGCCTGGTAGAGCGCCTCAATCGTTTGCCGGTGGACGAGCGCATTGAGCTTGGCGAAGATGCGGCTGCGTTTTCCTTCGCGTGCCCGCTGCGCCTGCTCGTTGATCAGTTCGAGCGTCCGCCGCTTGAGATCATGCGGTGCAACCACCAGCTTCTGCCAGTCGTGATTTTGTGAGTAACCAGTCAAAAAGTTGAACAGCGCTGACGCGTCGTCGGCCATTGCCTTGTCGGCGGTAAACAAACCGAGATCGGTGTAGACCAGTGCGGTCGTGGGGTTGTAGTTGCCGGTGCTGAGATGCACATAGCGTCGCACCTTCTTGCCTTCCTGGCGTACGACCATGGCCAGCTTGCAATGCGTCTTGAGGCCCATGAAGCCGAACACGACATGCACGCCCGCCCGCTCTAAATGCCGCGCCCAAGTGATATTATTGGCTTCGTCAAACCGGGCTTTCAGTTCGACCAGCGCGGTGACGTGCTTGCCATTTTCCGCCGCCTCGGCCAGCGCGCGGACAATCGGACTATTGCCGCTGGTTCGATAGAGCGTCTGTTTGATGGCCAGCACTTTTGGATCGCGGGCCGCTGACTCGATGAAGTCGAGCACCGGGAAAAACGAATCGTACGGGTGATGCAGGAGGATGTCGCGCTCGGCGATCTCGGCAAACAGATCGTCGTAGTCGCGCAGTCCCGCCGGTGGCCGCGGCACCAGGGGAGGATCGCGCAAATCCTTCCGATCGATGGTCTGCACAAGTTCGTAAAGGCTCGTCATATCGAGCGGCCCTTGGATCTCGTACACCTCGTTGTAACCCTGCTCGGCCGATTTCGTATTGCAGTGCAGCTCCTCATCCGTGACGAGCATCTTCAACAAGGCCGGGTTCATGCGGGCCGAAATCTCAAGCCGCACGGCCTCGGTCCGCTGCCGCGCGCGGAGTCTCGATTCGATCGACCGCAACAAGTCGTCGGCCTCTTGTTCGAGGAGATCGATGTCCATGTCGCGAGTCAGGCGAAACGTGCCATAATCGACGATCTGGTAACCGCCAAACAACTCCGGCAGCCGGCTGGCGATCAAATCATCGAGAAGCACGAAATTCTGCTTGTCGTCCTGCTGGACCGGCACGAAACGGCGCAACACCTGGGGCACTTGGACGACGGCAAACAGCCGTTGCGGCCCGATGCCGCTGATTCGTTCGAGCATGGCCGCCAGATACAGTCCACGGTTGTGAAACCGCGGGCTGGGGTGGGCGGGGTCGATCGCCATTGGGGTCAGCACCGGAAAGACGATCTGCCGGAAGAACTTGTCGAGCGACTTCTGCTGCTCGGGATTAAGATCCTTCACCGCGAAAAACCGGATGCCCGCCTCCGCGAGCGCGGGCACGATCGACTTATTCCAACAGACGTATTGTTGGGCGACGAGTTGCCTGGTCCGCTGCGCGAGCCGCTGCAACTGGTTGAGCGCCCTCAGACCATCGACGGGCTGGTCTTGCGGCAGCATGTCGCTGAACGCTTGCTCGCGGAGGCCCGCCACGCGAACCATGAAGAACTCATCGAGATTCGACGCGAAGATCGCCAGGAACTTAGCTCGTTCCAACAGCGGATTGTTCGTATCCTCCGCCTCCTCGAGCACGCGCGCGTTGAACTCCAACCAGCTTAGTTCGCGGTTGATAAAGTGGTCTGGCAGGAAAGCGGCTTGAACCGTGTCCATAGTGACATTCTACCACGGTGGGGCCGTGAAAAAGCCGGTGACGGTTGTAGCGCAGGCACTACCGCGCGGCGCTTGGTCAAGCGGCAGCAATGGCCCGTGCGACCCGATTATCCGTTATCTCTCGAACCTTTCAAGGGTCTTCGGCTGACAGCCCGTTGAAGAATGGGACAGGCACGACAGAGGGACCACGCCAAACCGAAGCAATTCTTCAAGCGTTCCGCTAACGTCAATACAAAAAAATGATGGGCCCACTGGGCCGAGGCTCAGGCGGCGCGCAGGACCGGCCATGAGGC
>JAKEGR010000228.1 GCA_022615465.1 Planctomycetota bacterium
GTGTCATCATGCTCCCTCCAAATTGGGCGGAAAATAGGTAAACCCCTCCATCACTCTACCATCTGACCAAATTTTCCACCCACAATCGTGACGCTCACACAGGGCCGAAGAGGCCGAACCTCGGGCGCTTGTCAAAGGGGCACGAAGCCGGTACGTTCAAAGATTCCCTTGAGGCCTTGGCGAGGGCGGACGCAGCATTTCCTGGTGTCGCTGCGATTCGCGAGAATTGCGACGATCAATCGATTTGGAAGTCCATGAACAGCGCGGTGGCGGATCATCAGCGGATAGTGCTCACGGGCATCGGCCTGACGGCGCCGAATGGCAACTCGCTGCCCGAGTTTCGTGATGCGCTCCTCCACGGCCGCAGCGGTGTGCAGGAGTATGAGATTCGCTACGTGGGCAAGACACTGGCCGGCATTTGCAACTTTGATGAATTAAAATATCAGAAGAAGAAAGAAGTCCGCCGCGGCACCCGAGCCGGAAGTGTTGGCATCTACTGCGCCCGGGAAGCGGTGGCCGATTCAGGCCTCGATTGGGAGAACATCGACCGCGAGCGAGTTGGCGTGTATATCGGCGTGACGGAACACGGCAACGTCGAGACCGAGAACGAAATCTACGAGATCAAGGGATACGATTACGACACATCGGTCTGGTCGCATCACCACAACCCGCGTACCGTGGCCAACAATCCGGCGGGCGAGATCACGCTCAATATGAGGATCACCGGGCCGCATTACACGATCGGCGCGGCCTGCGCCGCCGGCAACGCCGGACTGATTCAGGCAGCGCAGATGCTGCGGCTTGGCGAGTGTGACGTGGCGCTGGCCGGTGGCGTGTCGGAGAGCATTCGCACATTTGGCATTTTTGCGGGGTTCGCCAGCCAAGGCGCGCTCGCCACGCACGAAAATCCCTCCAAGGCGTCGCGGCCATTCGACATCGACCGCAACGGCATCGTTGTTTCCGAAGGGGGCTGTATCTACGTGATGGAGCGGCTGGAAGACGCCCAGCGTCGGGGCGCGAAGATTTACGGCGAATTGGTGGGCTACGCGATGAACAGCGACGCCAGCGATTTCGTGTTGCCCAATCCGGCGCAGCAGGCGAGGTGCATGGAACTCGCGCTGCGAAACGCCCTGCTCAATCCGGAAGAGATCGATCTGGTCAGCACGCATGCCACGGCCACGACCAGCGGCGACATTCAGGAATGCGTCGCGCTGCGGGCCGTGTTCCGCAATGGTTCCCAGCCGGTTGTCAACAATACGAAGAGTTTTATCGGCCATGCGATGGGGGCGGCCGGCGCATTGGAACTCGCCGGCAATCTGCCCTCGTTCGGCGATGGCGTGTGCCACGCAACGATCAACGTGGATCGGCTTGATCCCGACTGTGAACTGCCTGGACTCGTGCTGAACAAGCCTCGCGAGCGGACGGGAATCCGCTATATCCTCAACAATTCATTTGGTATGCTGGGGATTAACTCCGTGGTCATCATCGGAAAAGTCTGACTCAGTTTGGGCCGCAATACTGTTTGTTCGGTAAGGAGAACCCTGGCATGACACCGGCGGAAATCAGAGAAGAAGTCTTGAATATCCTGCGCGACATCACTCCCGATGAGGATCTGTCGCAGCTCGACGATAACGTCCGCTTCCGCGAGCAATTGGAACTCGACAGCATGGACTTCCTGGACATTGTGATGGAGCTGCGCAAGCGCCACCGCATCCAGATTCCCGAGGACGATTACATCAACCTGGCCAGCATGAACAGCACGGTGGCGTATCTCGAGCCGCTGATGCGCGATATTCAGCGTGAAAAGGTCTGAGCGAAATGGGGGAAGGGAAAGTGGGGAAGGCGGAAGGCAGGATTTTCCTTCTGCTGTTTTTCCTCCCCCTTCCTCCCTCCGCCGTCCCCCTTAGCCATGTACGACACGATTATCATCGGCGGGGGCATGTCGGGCCTGGCGGCCGGAATTCGGCTGGCGCACTACGACCAGCGTGTGTGTATTCTGGAGCGGCACTCGACGATTGGCGGATTGAATTCCTTCTACCGTCTCCGCGGCCGCGACTACGACGTTGGCTTGCATGCCATCACCAACGTCACGCCGAAGGGTACCAAGACCGGCCCGTTGGCCCGCTTGCTGCGACAGCTCCGTTTCCGCTGGGACGATTTTGGCATTGCGCCGCAGCTTGGCTCGGAGATCGCTTTCCCCGGCGTTCGGCTGCGATTTGACAACGACACCGAAATGCTACGCGGCGAAATTGTCCGTGAATTCCCCGGTCAGGCCGACAACTATGACCGCCTGACACGCGAGATCATTGACTACGACGATTTGAGCGAAGAGCACGCCGGCGTCTCGGCACGCAAAGTAGTCAGCTCGATCATCACCGAGCCACTCCTGGTCGAGATGCTGTTTTGTCCCCTGATGTTCTATGGCTCGGCCCGCGAGCACGACATGGATTGGGGCCAGTTCTCGATTATGTTCCGCAGCATTTTTGTGGAAGGGCTGGGCCGGCCGCAGGCGGGCGTGCGGCTGATTCTCAAGCTGTTGGTTCGCAAGTTCCGCGCGCTGGGGGGTGAGTTGAAGCTCCGCAGCGGCGTCAAGCGGCTCGCGGTCGAGAATGGCCGCGTAACCCGCGTCGTGCTGGAGAATGGCGAAGAACTCGCGGGCCGCCGTGTGCTTTCCTCGGCCGGCTGGTGCGAAACGATGCGGCTGTGTGACGACGGCCAGCCCGTCGCCGCGTCGCGAACGGCCGGCCAGCTCAGTTTCTGCGAGACGATTGCCGTGCTGGATGTGGAGCCGCGCAAACTTGGCCACGACCGCACCATCACCTTCTTCAACGACCAGGAAACATTTCATTGGCAGAAGCCGGCGGAGCTATGCGACGTGCGGAGCGGCGTTATTTGTTCGCCCAACAATTTTGCCTACGGCGAGCCACTCGATGACGGCACGATGCGGATCACGGCCCTGGCGAACTTCGATCGCTGGAACGCGCTCGATGAAACGAATTACCGGCTCGAAAAGCTCCGATGGTACGAGCGGATCACGGCCTCCGCCGTCCGGTTCGTGCCCGATTACCGCGGCCACGTGATCGATACCGATATGTTCACGCCAACCACCGTGGTCCGCTTCACCGGCCACGACAACGGGGCGGTCTACGGCGCGCCGGAGAAACAATTCGACGGCATCACGCACCTCCAGAATCTGTTTATCTGCGGCACCGACCAAGGCTTCGTCGGCATCATCGGCAGCATCACCAGCGGCATCGCCATGGCCAATCGGCATTGTCTGAAAGCGTGAGGCGGCAGATTACGTGAATGTGTGGCGGTCGCGTCGCATTCTTGCAATCCATGCCCTGCAAGGGCAAGATAGGACAGCCCAGGGCATCGCCCTGGGTATCGGAACCGGACAAAAACGTAGCCCTGAAAGGGCGAGATAACGCTCCAAATGACAGATCAACCGGAACAACATTGGCGATTCCGCCCACGCTTCACGCTGCTGACGCTTCTTCTGTTGATGACCATCGTCGCCATGGCAATCGCGATGATCCAACTGTGGCGAGAGGTCGGCCCGCTGCGTGCAGACAATCGCCGGCTTCGTCAGGAGTTTGGCTACCTCTCGATCCGCGACGAGAACAAGA
>JAKEGR010000229.1 GCA_022615465.1 Planctomycetota bacterium
GCGTGGAGTTCTTTCGGACGCCCGGCTACACGATCGTCTCGGACGCATGTGTCGCCTGCCAGGGGCCGGTACTGAGTGTCAAGCTGCTTTTTCGCGTGCCGCCCGGCGAGGTGCGTCGAGTTGCCTTGGACGAAGGTTCGCGAACCAGTTCCGCCCTGACGAAAGTTTTGCTTGCCGAGCAATGCGGAGTCACCCCCAGTTGGGAGCCGCTGCCGATTGGTTGCGGCGTGGATGCGACCGACGCCGATTGCCTGCTGCTGATCGGTGATCGGGCGATTGTGAGCGGGGAGCGGGGAGCGGGGGAGATTGCATCGGACTTCTGCGAAGTTTGGGATTTGGGAGAACGCTGGTGTCGGTGGACGGGATTACCCTTCGTGTTCGCAATGTGGATTGCCCGGCCGGGGGTCGATACACTGGCAATGCGCGACGTATTGAATGCGGCGCGCGACCAAGGCGTGCGGCAACTGGCTGCGATTGCCGCCCAGGAGGCCGCGGCACTGGATATCGACACCGACCTGGCCCGCCGCTATTTGCAGGATAATTTGCATTTCAAGTTGGGTCGCAAGGAGCGGCAAGGATTGTCTCGATTCTATCAACTTTGCGTCAAGCACGACTTGGCCCCGCGCGGGCTGGATCGCGTGCTCGAGGATTGTGTCACCGATGGTTGCCGTGCATTCTGATCTCGATTTGCTCGAAAAGGCCGTTTCTGGCGAGAGGCTGACGCCCGCGGAGGGTTTGCAGTTGCTCGAATCGCACGACCTAGCGGCGCTCGGCCGCGCGGCCGATGAAGTAACGCGCCGCCTGCATCCGGAAAACTACCGCACATACAACATCGACCGGAACATCAACTACACGAACATCTGCACCGCCGTCTGTGATTTCTGCGCGTTTTATCGCTCGCCGAAGTCGCCCGAAGGCTATGTGCTCGACCGCGAAGTGATCTACCAGAAGATTCAGGAAACCGTCGATCTGGGCGGCAACCAGATTTTGATGCAAGGGGGGCTGCATCCTGAGTTCAAGCTCGAGTGGTACGAAGACATGCTGCGCGGCATTAAAGACCGCTTCCCGCAGATCCACATTCATGGTTTCAGCCCGCCCGAAATCCATCACTTCACGAAATTGTCGAAATTGCCGCTGCGGACAGTCCTGGAGCGGCTCCGGGCGGCCGGGCTTGGCAGCCTGCCGGGCGGCGGCGCGGAGATCCTGGTCGATCGTGTACGACGCGAGATTACGCGCGGCAAAGTGCTTACCGACGGCTGGCTGGAAGTGAATCGTGCGTGGCATGAGCTGGGCGGACGCAGCACGGCCACGATGATGTTTGGCCATGTCGAAACATTGGCCGAGCGAATTGAGCATCTGGAGCGGCTGCGGCAACTGCAGGACGATACGGGCGGCTTCACGGCTTTTATCGGCTGGACGTTTCAGCCGGAGAACACCGACATGTCCGACGTTTGTCCCGCGGGCGCGTTTGAGTATCTGAAGACCACCGCCGTTGCCCGACTGGTTCTCGACAATTTCGCCAATATCCAATCGAGTTGGGTCACGCAGGGGCTGAAGATTGGCCAATTGGCGATGCTGCATGGCGCCAACGACATGGGGAGCCTGATGATCGAGGAAAACGTCGTGGCCGAGGCCGGCACGGTGCATTTTCTGACACTGGAGGAAATCCGCGGGGCGATTTCCGAACTTGGCTACATCCCCCGGCAGCGAAATGTCCATTACGAACTGGTGGACGCCGAGCAGGAATTGCGGGCCATCGAAGCCACGGCAGCAGGTTACGAGCGAATCCGATCGGATCGCCGCCCGCGGCCGGTCGAGTCGCTCCCCATCGTCAGCAACGATGCCTGATGGCCGGCAGGTTGGAGTATGTGTTGCGTTCGACGCGGTCGGGGAGAACTGGAATCTTCCGCATACGCGGCCTTTGCGGGCTGCTTTCGCGCCGCAGATCGGTCCTAGCCGAATTCCGTCCTTGGCGGTTGCAAGCTAAGCTCTAATAATGAGTTGCAGTGTTGTTGAGTCGCGCTCTCCGTGGGCGCCATGGATGCTGCGTTCCGGGAGTCGCCGAGATGATCGAAGCGCGGTCCCTCACGAAATCGTACGACGATCTGACGCGCGGCCCGGTTGCGGCTCTTTCGGATCTCAGCTTCCGCGCTGAGCCTGGGCAGGTCTACGGCTTGCTTGGGCCGAATGGCGCGGGAAAGACCACCGCTCTACGGATTCTCAGCACGGTGCTGGAGCCGACCAGCGGGACGGCCATCGTAGGCGGATTTGATTGCGTGACGCAGCCGGAATTGGTGCGGCATCAGATTGGCTTCATCTCCGCCAACACAGCCGTCTACGATCGAATGACGGCCTGGGAAATGGTCGAATACTTCGGCCGGCTATACGGCATGGACGACGACGAGCTGCGCGGGCGGATGGAGCTATTGTTCGAGCGGTTTGAAATGCAGGAGATCCGCGATCTGCTCGGGGCGAAGATGTCGACCGGCATGAAGCAGAAGGTATCGATCGCCCGGGCGATTGTTCACGACCCTCCCGTGCTGATCTTCGATGAGGCGACGACCGGCCTGGACGTGCTTGTGGCGCGGGCATTGCTGGATGCGGTGGCCGAGTTGCGCGACCAGGGGAAGTGCATCGTGTTCTCGACGCATATCATGCGCGAGGCGGAGCGGCTGTGCGACCGGATAGCGATCATGCACCGCGGACATATCCTGGCCGAGGGAACGCTCGATGAGCTGCGAGATCGGCATGAGCAACACGATCTGGAAGAGCTGTTCTTTCAGTTGATTCGGAAACAGCAGGCGGAACATGCCGACGCGAGATAGGAATTGAAGCGGTTATGAGTTGGCGCAACATACGGCTGATCTACGCACGCGAGATTCGCGACCAACTGCGCGATCGGCGGACGTTGTTCATGATCGCCGTGTTGCCGCTGTTGCTCTATCCGCTGTTGGGCATGAGCGTTTTCCAGCTATCCCAATTTCTCCGGAAGAGCGAGCCGAAGATCCTGGTGATCGGCAGTGAACAACTGGCGGAAAACGACGGCCTGCCGCCGCTGTTTGAAGGAGCCGCATTTGCACCAGGTCTGTTTGACGACCCGGCCGCAGCGGCGCGGTTTGCTCTTGAGTTTGCCGAGGCTGCTCCGAGTGCCGACCAGCCAGCCGCCACGTTGGAGGTCGAAACCAGTCCGCCCGGCACCGGACGGGAGCAGCAACTGAATGCGGCACAGCTACGACTCAAGAGCGGCGACATCCAGGTCGTTCTCAAGTTCCCGGACGATTTTGGCGAGCGGCTGCGCGATCTCCGCCGGCAAGTTCAAGCCGCGACAGGCGGCACCGAGAGTCGCACCAGCGAGAGGAAAGTGCCGGATGCGCCTTCATCGGCCGGCATTCCCGAGCTGGAGTTGCGAAGCAACTCGGTTCGCGAGAAGTCGCGCGCGGCCCATTTGCAGATCGAACAAATTCTCAATGTCTGGAAATCGCAGATCGTGCGAGAGAATCTCCTCGTCAGTCGTGTACCGGCCAACATCGCCAAACCTTTTGCCGTCAAACCGCTTGACATCGCCGAACAGCGACAGCAGGAAGCCGTGCTGTGGTCAAAGATACTGCCCTTTGTACTGTTCATCTGGGCGCTGACCGGCGCGTTTTATCCGGCCGTCGACTTGTGCGCCGGCGAGAAAGAACGCGGTACGCTGGAAACTTTGCTTTCCAGTCCGGCACTGCGAACGGAGATCGTGTGGGGAAAACTGCTGACGGTGATGACGTTCAGCAGCGCGACCGCAATTTTGAATCTGGCTAGTCTGGGTTTTACTGCTCAGTTTATCGTCACGCAGTTGCGAGCCGTGTCGGACCTCAACTTGTCCCAGGGGCTTGATCTGCCTCCGCTCGGGGCGACGCTGTGGTTGCTGGTAGCTTTGGTGCCGATGTCAGCGCTGTTCAGCGCGCTGTGCCTGGCGTGTGCGGCGTTTGCGCGAAGCACCAAAGAAGGCCAATACTACTTGATGCCGCTCCTGCTGGTGACCATGCCGCTCATGATGCTCCCGATGGCGCCCGGAACCGAACTGGATTTGGGCAATAGCATGATCCCCGTGACAGGCGTTGTGCTTCTGCTCAAGGGATTGGTGCAGGGCAATTACGCGGAGGTGGTGCGATACGTTGTGCCCGTGTGTACCGTAACGTTGTTGTGCTGCCATCTGGCGATTCGCTGGGCCGTCTATCAGTTCAACCAGGAATCCGTGCTTTTTCGGGAGAGCGAACGATTCGATTTGCGAGGGTGGATGATCCATCTGGTTCGCGACCGGCAGCAGACGCCGTCGCTAGCCGAGGCGTTTTTCTGCGTTGCGATCATTTACATCATCCAGTTCTTCACCCAGCTTGCCATTTCGGCAAACGCGCCCGCGACCGCCGACTTCGGCTACTTGACGCTGCTGTTGTTCATCAGCCAGGTCGTGTGCATCGCGGTGCCGGCCCTGCTCATGACGATCGTGCTGACAAGCCAACCGCTCAAGACGTTGCTGCTGAATCGAGCGCCGCAGGCGGCGGCCTGCGTGGCGGCTATCCTGCTGGCCGTGTTCTGGCATCCAATCGGCCAACGGGTGGTGCTGTGGATTCACCAACTGTATCCGTTGAGCGAGGATGTCACGGCCAGGAGCGAAAGCGTGGTGCGACTGGTGGAAACGGCGCCCTACGCCTGGTTGCCGTTTCTGCTGATGGCCGTGATGCCGGCGATCTGCGAGGAACTCGCGTTTCGTGGATTTATTCTCTCCGGCCTGCGGCACCTCGGCCACAAATGGTGGGCAATCGGCCTGTCGGCCGTCTTCTTTGGAATTGCCCATCCCGTGATCCAGCAATCGATCGCCGCGACATCGGTCGGGCTTGTGATTGGTTATCTGGCGGTGCAGACGGGGAGTCTTGTGCCGTGTATTCTATTTCATGGAACCTACAACAGCCTAATGCTCGCCTCGACACACTGGCCGGCACTCGCCGACCGCTGGCCGGTACTGAGAGGGTTGTCTAGCGAGGCGTCTCCATCAGGCCCGTTCATTTACTCGTGGCCGGTCGTCGTCCTTTGTGGTGTTCTGGCGGCCGGGTTGCTGGGGTGGTTTTATCGGCTGCCTTATCAAGCCACCAAGGAAGAGTGGCTGAGTGATGCGCGGGCGCGGCAGGCTGAGCATCCGCTCCCGAGCGGTTTGTCAGGCAATGTGGAATAATCGCGGCCGCCGATGGGCGACGGATTCGGCGCGGCCGCCGACGCCAAAATAACGTCTTCATGGCTTTTTCGCTTCAAGCCCGAATTGTCTTTCCCGTGGACCGGCCGTCCATCGAGCACGGCGTGGTGACCATGGAAGGCGAGCGGATCATGGCGCTGGGCGGAGCGGAAACAGCCGTCGGCAAAGCGTACGACCTGGGCGATGTGGTCATCCTTCCCGGCCTGGTCAACACGCATACGCATCTGGAATTCAGCGATCTCAAGAGACCGCTTGGACAAGCCGGGATGCGGCTCGTTGATTGGATTCGATTGGTGATCGCTGAACGGAATCGTCGCACCGACTGCCCGATCGATTCGATTGCGGCAGGACTCTTGGAAAGCGTCACGGCCGGAGTGACAACGATCGCTGAGATTGCGACGGCGGATGCCGCGTCCTACGCCCTTGGCAAGCCGGTCGAGTTGATGCTGCTGGCTGAGGTGATTGGCTTTTCGCGGGCGCGGGCCGCTGCGGCGATTACGGCCGTAACCGAACGATTGGACGCCCTGCAAAGGCGTAATGACTCGGATCCAGGCGGCTTGCCGCGAAACACATGGCAACTTGGCATCAGTCCGCACGCTCCTTACACCGTTTCGCCGGAGCTGCTCCGCCAGTTGGTTGAACTTGCCCGACGCCGTAATCTGCCCGTCGCGATGCACCTGGCGGAGAGTGCCGAGGAAATTGAACTACTGGCCGCTGGAACTGGCGAGTTTCAAGAACTGCTCGACGAACGGAGTATGTGGGACGCTGCGGCAATACATGGCGGCAGCCGACCTCTCGACTACCTTCGCTTGTTGGCCGAGGCGCCGCGGGCACTCGTCATTCACGGAAATTATTTGGAGGCGGACGAGAGCGATTTTCTGGCTGCGCGTGCCGAGCGCATGTCGCTCGTATACTGCCCGCGAACTCACGCTTACTTTGGGCATCCGCCGTATCCGCTTGCTGACATGTTAGCGGCCGGTGTGCGCGTCGCGCTGGGCACCGATAGCCGGGCATCAAATCCCGATCTCAACTTGCTGGCCGAGATGCGCCACGTCGCACGAATCCATCCGACCATCGATCCTCACGCCATCGTTCGCATGGGCACGCTTGCGGGCGCGGAAGCGTTGGGTCTGGATTGGCGAGTCGGCAGCCTCACCGCGGGAAAATTGGCCAACGCGATCGCGGTCCCGCTGCCGCCCGGCGCAACCGGTTCACCGCAAGAAATGCTGGCCGCCGTGCTGGCGAACGCCGACCGGCCGAGCGCGGTGTGGCTGCGCGGGCGCGAAGTTGTCAGCCCGCCCTGACAACGCGTGCCCCGCGTGCAGGCCGGCTGGTAAGGACGCTCGGCTCGATGTCCGTTTCGTCGCGATAACATTTCGCCAACCGTTGGGCCACCTCATCGAGCTTTTCCGTTTCCACGAGACTCACCGTGCAGCCCCCAAATCCACCTCCCGTCATCCGCGAGCCGATCACGCCTCCTGGCGGGCCAATTTCGCGGGCCAGATCGACCAGCAAATCCAGTTCGCGGCAACTCACCTCGTAATCATCGCGAAGTGAATCATGGCTGGCGTCCATCAGTTCGCCGACGCGAGGCCAATCGCTGGCCTTGATGGCCGCTGCCGCGGCGACCGTGCGCGAGATCTCGCCAAGGACGTGCCGCGCGCGGCGGGTTTCGACGAGATCGAGCTTGTTGCGCTGCGATTCCAGTTGATCGAGCGTCGCATCACGCAACGAATTCAGGCCCAACTTGCGCGCCGCCGATTGGCACTGGTCGCGTCGCCGTGAGTATTCGCCATTCGCGAGTTCATGCTTCACGTGGGTATTGATGATCACCACGGTAACACCGGGATCCCCGAACGGAATGTGTTCGACATGCCGCGAGCGGCAGTCGAGCAGCATGAGATGGTCCGCACGGCACATGACGGAGGCGAACTGGTCCATGATGCCGCAGGGCACGCCGGCGTACTCGTGCTCGGCCCGCTGGCATAGCAAGGCTTTTTCGACCGGCTCGATCGACGCGCCCGTCATGGCTTCCACCAACGTCGCCGTGGCGACTTCGATCGCGGCGCTACTGGACAAGCCGCCGCCAACCGGGACGCTCGATTCGATGACCGCCTGAAAGCCGGCCGGCCGCAGCTTGCGGGCGATGCAGCCCGCCAGGACGCCCGCGACATAATTCGACCAATGGCCGGGGGTGGCGTGGCGACTCGGCGCGGCGACTGAAATGTTGATTTCCTCATCCGTGGCAACGCTAAACAGCGTGGCGTCGTTGCCTGGTGTTTCGCCCGCCGCAATGACGCAGTAGCGTTCGATCGCCATCGGCAGCACAAAGCCGTCGTTGTAATCGATGTGCTCGCCAATGATATTCACGCGGCCGGGCGCAGCGACCAGCCACCGCGGCTTCCTGCCATACAGTTCCTGAAAGCGATTCGTTGAACTGGCGACGAGTTGGTCCAAAAGGGTTGTCGTCATGGAGCATTCTGAACGGATCGAAGAAAACCCGGGGCGTGCAATCGCCCCGGCATTGTACCACATGCATGGCGCCCGTGAAGGATAGCGATCCGGTCGGTTGCCATCGTTCCGCTTGACCTCGACGCCGCGGCAGAGTATAGACCGCAGAGCGCGATGCGGCAGATGCCGGGCGTCCTGGCCGCGGAAAGGCAATGTCCGCAGCCTCTTTGAATGGACTTGAACACCCTCCGGATTTTGACATGAATTGCTTCCGCACAACCCGGAAACGCGCTTTTACCTTGGTCGAGCTGCTCGTGGTCATTGCCATCATCGGCATCCTTGTAGCGCTGTTGCTGCCCGCTGTCCAAGCAGCCCGCGAGGCAGCCCGCCGCAGCCAGTGCAAGAACAATCTCAAGCAACTCGCCTTGGCGACATTGAATTACGAGAGTAGCCACCAACACTTACCGCCAAGCGTGGAGATTCGAAGAGGAACCAGTTCGTCGGTATACGACAACAACGCGGCCTGGGGTATCCACGGTCATTTGCTCAACTATCTGGAGGAAGAGAGCCTGCGGAACCTGGTCGACTTGAATGTGGCATGGGACTTTCAGACGCCGCTCAACAATCTGCGGATACCCGTTTTTTCGTGTCCAAGTGATGGGCCGGCGGCGCAGGTGCGCGACCCAGGCGGCGGCAAGGTGTTTCTCTACCCCACGTCCTACGGCTTCAACCTGGGAACGTGGTTTGTGTACGACCCAGCCACGCAGCAGGGAGGCGACGGAGCGTTTTATCCAGACAGCTTCCTGCCGCTTGCGAAGTTTACCGATGGCACGAGCAAGACGCTGCTCACGGCCGAAGTGAAGGCCTGGACGCATTACACGCGGAACGGCGGGCCGGCATCCTTATCGATCCCAGACTCGCCTTACCATGCCGGTTTGATCGTCGCTTCCGGCAGCGAGTACAAAAACACGGGCCACACCGAATGGCCCGATGGCCGCGTCCACCACACCGGCTTCACGGCGACGATGCCGCCGAACACGTTCGTGCCGTACGAGCGGAACGGCGAAACGCTCGATGCCGACTACAACTCCTGGCAGGAAGGAAAAAACGGCTTACAAGGCCAGCCGACGCATGCCATGATTACCTCGCGGAGTTATCATTCCGGCACGGTGAATACGGCAATGGTCGACGGCTCCGTCCGGTCTTTCGCGAGCGATGTCGCGCTCGAAGTGTGGCGGGCGGCCGCGACACGAGCCGGTGAGGAATTGGTGCAGGAATAGGCCGCGACGCGGAGCGCGCGTTTCACGTGGCATCAAGCCAAAACGCGAGCAACATTGTCGGCGCGAGGAGCAGCAGCACGGCGCAACCCCAGAAGACGCTCACCAGGCCGACGCACACCGCCGCGTCAAGAACGATGGTCGACTGCACGCAGTTTCGCACGGCGGCCTGGACGCGCGCCGGCGTTGGCTCGATAATCGCCAACATGCACCGTCGCATGACGGTCAGGGCGAGCACCATCCACAGCAGATGCCAGCCGCGAGGCGCAACGATCAGTGTCGCCTTGCCCTCTTCCCATGCCGGCAACGACGCGATGATCGCAATACCGGCCAACAGGACAATCGTGCCGGCGAGAAGTTGCGATCGCGAGCTGGCGCGGGCCTCCGTGCGGGCGAACATGGTCACTCCGGCAATATAGACGCCGATGCCAAACGCGATCAGCAACTCGGCATGACTCCATGCCACGGGCGCGAGGCTCATGCCCAGCAATACATTGAGCATCCGGCACGCGCCCATCACCGGCGGCGCAAGCGGCGTCCGTTTGAGCACGCAATCGTAGAGTACCACGCAGGCGGCGAGCAATGCGCCCACCGCGCCGGGCCGCCAATCGCCGGCAACCAGGCTGACTAGCCACGCGACCAGCACTCCGCCGGCCAACATCGCCCACCCGACAGCAGCCGCGGTGGTTCGCGAGACGCGTCCCGACGGAATGGGCCGCTCGGTTCGCTCTTGGGCGTCGACCTCCGCGTCGCGCACATCGTTGAGTACCATGCCGCTCAAATAGAGCAAGCACGACGCCGCAACCAATAACGCAAAGTGCCCCGCCGGCCGCAACGTGCCGTGCGTGACCAGGTAGCCCATCGCCACGTCGGCCACCGCCGTAAACACATTCGGCAAACGCAGTAATCTGAGCCATGCGACCACGCTGCAGTGCTCCCTATTGCTGTTCGAGGAATTGCTTGGCCTCGCTGGCCGCGGCGTCGGGGTCGTCGATGTAGGGATAGAGCTCCACGGTAAGCCAGCCGGTGTAGCCAGTACGTTGAATCGCGGCGAGCGTGGCGGCAAAGTCGATCGCGCCGCGGCCGGGGACGAGGTGCTGGTGGACGCGCGTGTCGGCAATGTCCTCCAGGTGGTAGTGGCGGGTATGGTCCTGCATTTTGGCGACCCAATGTTGTGGGTCTTCGCCAACGCAGTAGGCGTGGCCGATGTCGAAGTTGAGGCCGATCCTCGGCGAGTCGATGCGGGCGACAAACTCCAGGTATTGATCAAATCGCTCGATGAGGAGTCCCGGCTCCGGCTCGATGAGGAGCGACACGTCGAGCTTCTCGGCCAACTCGATGCACGGCATCAGCTCGTTGTAGAAAACGTCGGCAGCGGCTTGCCAGGGCTGGCCCGTGGCGAGCGGTCCGCCCGGCTCGGTCGAGATGTGCGGCGCGCCCAGGTCGTGTGCCAGTTGCAAGGCGCGTTTCGTGTGCTCGCGGCGGATCGCGCGGTAATGCGGATCGGGTTCGATCCAACTCGGATGCCAGTACGGCTGCCGCGGGTCGGCCACGGCATTCATCATAAAGGCGTTGATGTTCGAGATCGCGAGCCTGTGTTTCGCCAGGGCGTCGCGGATGGATTGCTTCTGTTCTTCCAGCAGGCCGGCCGGCCATGCGTGCGGCACGTCGGCCAGCAGCTCGATGCCGCGGTAGCCGAGCGCGGCCACGCGCGCGATCGTGGTTTCGATCGAATAGCGGAGAAAGGCGTTGGAACTGAAGGCCAATTTCATCGCTGGGACACTCTCGCAAAGGCGATTTGGAAGCAAGTTGGTTGTTCAAACCTCTGTGTTCATCCGCGGACACCAGGCGATTGGTGCGCAGCGCCCACTCTACACGCCGGTTTCCAAGCTGTTATAGTAACAGTTTCCTATCAGGCAACCAGACGGCTGGCACCGGCGGACTGCAAGTCGCCGGCTAACAGACTGTTGAAAAAGGGGACTGGCTCGCGGAACGCTTGAAGAATCGCTTCAGTTTGGCGTGGTCGCGAGAGCGTGCCTGTCCCCTTTTTCAACGGGCAGCCAGGACGCTGGAAATGAGGCTGCGAGAGGTTCCAACATGCCCAGAATTGTCCGAGGAGCTTTGATTCAGGCTACGCTCTGCGAGCCGGCCACGTCGCCGGTCGAAAAAATCAAGCTGGCAATGATCGACAAACACGTCGCCCTGATCGCCCAAGCGGCCGATCAGGGCGCCGAGGTCGTGTGCCTGCAAGAGTTGTTCTACGGCCCGTACTTCTGCGCCAAGCAAGAAACCAAGTGGTACGACCTCACGGAATCGATTCCCGGCCCGACCACCAGGCTCATGCAGGACCTGGCGCGGAAGCACCGGATGGTGATGGTCGTGCCGATGTTTGAGGAAGACCTGCCGGGCGTGTACTACAATGCAGCGGCGGTGATCGATGCCACGGGCGAATACCTGGGCAAGTTCCGCAAGATGCACATCCCGCATTGCGAGCCGGGCTTTTGGGAAAAAGACTATTTCCGTCCGGGAAACCTGGGCTACCCAGTGTTCGACACGAAGATCGGCAAGGTGGGGGTCTACCTTTGTTATGACCGCCACTTTCCAGATGGGGCGCGGTGCCTGGGCCTGGGCGGTGCGGAGATCGTGTTCAATCCGTCGGCCACCGTGGCCGGGCTGAGCGAATACCTGTGGAAGCTGGAGCAGCCGGCACACGCCGTGGCCAACCAGTATTTCGTGGGCGCGATCAACCGGCCGGGCTGGGAAGAACCGTGGCGGATCGGTGAGTTCTTCGGCCAGAGTTATTTCTGTGACCCGCGCGGGCAATTCGTCGCCCAATCGGAGAAGCGAACCGAGGACGACATCGTCGTGGCCGACTTGGATTTCGACATGATCCGCGAAGTACGGAACGTATGGCAATTCTTCCGCGACCGCCGCCCGGAAACCTACGGGGCAATCACTGCGCCGTGAACGATTTTCCATCAAGCCGGGCATGTCATGCCCGAGGATGCCATTGCCGGCTCGATGAGTTTCGATTAGCCGTCTGGATTGTCGAGCAACTCTTGCAGCCGCGAAGCCAACTCAAGCGGGAACCTGGCGACCCAAGTTTCGTCGATCAGCCCCACGCCGATCATATCTCGCAAGTGGGTACGGTCCTTGTCGCGGAAGGACGTAAGCTTCATCTTCACCAGACTTTGCAGGTTTAGTACGCGAAACGCTTTGAACGATTCAGACTCCGTCACATCGGGAACCGGCGCAACGTAGTGTTCCTGGACCTTCTCTCCGCAGAAGACC
>JAKEGR010000230.1 GCA_022615465.1 Planctomycetota bacterium
ACGGCGGATCGCAAGCGGGAGCCGTTGGCAACCGATAGGGATCGTGCGCCATCGCACCGACCGCAGCCAGCCGCGGCGGATCGCAAGCGTGAAACGTTGGCAACCGATAGGGCCGACACGGCAAGAACCGGGCGCCGCCCCGCCAAGGCCGACGACGCAATCGTCGCCGAAAAAGTAAACGTCGAGGCGGAGGAGACGCCGAAGACGAGCAGCATCAGCTTGTGGCACAAGATTTTTGGCCTGCCGGCAGATCAGACGGCAAAACTCGCCGACGCCAGGCCGAGTGACGAGGAAGCCCGCGAGGCGTCTGAAGCGGAGGCTCCGGCCGGACCATTCGGGGGTGGATCCTCGCGCACGGCGGAAGTCGCCCGCGAGATGCAGCGCGAGGTCGAAGCGGATGCCGGAACCGATGAAACGCGAATCGACGAGTCAACGGAAGAACCTGGCCGCGACCGCCCGCGCCGTCGGCGCCGCGGCGGGCGCAGGACTTCCAAACAGCGCGAACGCGGCGCGGAAGATCGCGAGACCCGTCCGATGGATCCAACCGGAGAGTCTGGCGAGGAAGCTTTTGACGAAGGTTTTGGGTTTGACGACGAGTTCGGCGGCGAGCCTGCTCGTCGGGAAGAACCAACGGATTCGGAGATCAGCGCAGAAGTGGCGGACGACGATCTCGGAATCGATCAAGAAGCACCAAGCCAAGGCGCCAGACCGGCAAGCCATCGCGGTATTCCTTCCTGGGAAGAGGCGATCGGCACCATCGTCGACCTGAATCTTCAATCGCGTGCTCAGCGAAAGCAGACGCCAGCTTCGAGCAGCCGCCAAGGTTCCTCGCGTGGCCGTCCCCGCGGACGGCGACGAAACAAGCCGTGATTGGCGACACCGTGGCATGCCTGCCAGGCAAGTTTTCTAAGAAGACCGATCCACGATAGATGTTCCCACACCAATGCCCGTCGATCCACGGGTTGGCCCGCAACTTACTTGTCTCAGCGATTCGAGAGAAGAAGCGGCTGCTGACTGTCTTTCCGTGCCTGATTGCCGCTGTATTGGCTGGAACGCAGTGTGGCTTCGGAGAGTTGCGGGATTTGGCCAGCGACACCTGGGTTGCGACAGACGGGCTGGGCCGCAAGGTGCCGACGTCTCCCGAGGCGCCAGCGCCGCGAGCGGATCGCACGGTGGGCGTTTTCTATTTCCTCTGGCACGGCGCCCACATCCAGGGCGGCCCCTTTGACGTGACGAAGATACTCGCCGCCGATCCGGAGGCGATGAACAAGCCTGACAGCCCGTTGTGGGGACCGCTCCATGCGCCGCATCATTGGGGTGAATCCATCTTTGGGTACTACCTGACCGACGACGCGGGCGTGCTGAGGAAGCACGCCCAAATGCTTAGCGACGCAGGCGTGGACGTCGTTATCTTCGATGTCACCAATCAAATCACCTATCGGGATTACTACATGGCGTTGCTCCGTGTTTGGTCCGACATGCGGCGACTCGGCAATCGCACTCCCCAGGTCGCCTTTCTCACGCCGTTCTGGGATCCGCCGAAGGTCGTGCGCGAACTGTGGCACGATCTCTACCAACCCGGATTGCATCCTGATCTCTGGTTTGAGTGGGAGGGTAAACCGCTGATTCTTGCCGATCCAGAACTCCTCGTCGAAGGCGAGGCGGAGCTTGTCCGCGAGTTCTTTACCTTTCGTAAACCGCAGCCAGATTACTTCCAAGGCCAGACGAAGCCGAATATGTGGAGCTGGCTGGAGGTTTATCCGCAGCACGTGTTCACCAATTCAGCCGGAAAGAAAGAGCAAATGTCTGTTGGCGTGGCGCAGAACGCCGTCGGCAGCCGTCTCGGCTCGATGAGTGAGCCAGGCGCGCGCGGGCGGAGTTTTCACGACGGTGCGACCGACGTCCGGCCAGACGCCGTACGATACGGTTTCAACGTGGCTGAACAATGGGAGCGCGTGCTCAAGGAAGACCCGCAATTCGTATTCGTTACCGGTTGGAACGAATGGATCGCGGGTCGCTTCGCCGAGTTCAATCGCATTAAGCTGCCGGTGATGTTCGTGGATCAATACGATCATGAGCACAGCCGCGACATCGAGCCGATGCGCGGCGGCCATGGCGACGATTATTACTACCAGTTCGTGAGCTACGTTCGCCGCTACAAGGGCGCACGTCCGCTGCCGCTTGTGACATCCGGGCCGATTCGCGTTGATGGTAAGTTCAACGATTGGCGGGAGGTGGAACCCGAGTTCCGTGACACCATCGGCGATGCGGTGCAACGCGAGCATCGAGGGTGGAATGCGGAAGCGACGTACACAAACCATACCGGCTGCAACGACATCGCGGCTGCCAAGGTGAGCTTCGACCGCAAGCGTGCCTGTTTTTATGTGCGGACACAGGCGCCACTCAGCCCGGCGACGGACAAACAATGGATGGTCCTGTTCCTCGACGTGGATGCAAATGCTGCGACTGGCTGGCTCGGTTATGACCTTGCTGTCAACCGCACACGCCTTTCAGAGAACAAGTCAGCGATCGAGCGCAACGTGAACGGGCGTTGCGAGTGGCAACGCATTGGCGAGGCGGAGTTGCAAGCGGCAGGAAACGAACTTGAGTTGTCTTGTCCTTACCAGTTGCTCGGTTTGACTACCGCACCGGCATTGCTCGATTTCAAATGGACGGACAATTGCATCAGCGCAGGCGACTGGAGCGACTTCACGTTGAACGGTGATGCGGCGCCGAATGACCGGTTCAACTATCGGGCGATCCGACGTCAGGACATCCTTACGCCCCACGAATCCGCGCCGGGACCGGAAGTTCGATTGTGAACTGGGTGCCGCGACCGACTTCGCTCTGCACACGAATCCGGCCGCCGTGGCCAGCGATGATTTTCTGAGTCGTTGGCAACCCTAAACCCGAGCCGCCAGGCTTCGTGGAGAAGAACGCCTGAAACATCTCCGATGCCGTACGCTCGTCCATGCCGACGCC
>JAKEGR010000231.1 GCA_022615465.1 Planctomycetota bacterium
AGCGCAAAGCTCTCCTCCTCGGGGCTGGAAGGAGTCGAGGCGTTCTGGGGAGTCGCATTGCTGTGAGAGGTTGATCCTTCGCGACATCCGGCCGTAACGGCCAACGCCATCTGGACGATCCACAAGTTCCGGGAAAACAAGCAACTAAGACGATTCATGGTTCACATCACCAAACAGGAACAGTTCACAGTGATCGCGCCGTGACAGCCCTCGCCAACGAAGCAGGGTGCGTCCTTGCCGCATGAGTGCTATCACTCGAACATAGCACGGCAGGGCCGGCCCGGCCAATGGGTAGGCGATTGTCCGGAAAAAACCGCCTGGTGGTGTGCGCCGCCACTGCACGGCCCCTTTCAGCCTGCGGCAGGATTCCGCCGATTTTGCTTCCCCTTCGCCGGTCTCTCGTCCAGCTTAGCGCGCTGCTGGTTCCGCATGCGTCACCGCCCCGCTGCTAGTGCGGACGGTATCGATCCGCTGTTTCAATTCATCGTAGCGCTGGTGTTCGAGCCGGTTAAGTCCGTCGCGGGTCAACCCAAGTTCTTCGGCTCGTTGCCAGGCTTCGAGGGCCGCCTTGTTGTCACCCGCCCCAAGATGGGCTTGGGCTTTATGGAAATACTTCGCGGCCGTCGGCGTGTCCTTTACAGAGAACTCCAGATCGTCAATCGCTTTCTTGTAATCTCCCTTGGCCATGTGTACGACAGCGCGGGTGTCGAGAATGTCGGTTGTTGGACCCAGGATATCTACTGCTTCTTCCACCAGCTTCATCGCATCGAGATCACTTGCTCCCGCCGAGTCCGTCAATGCCAACAAGTAGCTCATATTGTTCAGCACGATCGCTCGACGAATGTCGGTTAGATCCGGCCGGTTGACTAGCTTGCGATAGATTTCCGCGGAGTCCTCGTATCGCTGCTGGGCATCGCGGAAATCGGCCTGTGCCATCAGCAAGTTGATCGACTCTGGGTTCTCTAACAGCGCACTGTTGAACCACTCTTCGACCTGCGCATCGAACTTGTCACCGATTTCGTCGCGACGCTCACGGACGACCGCGATGGCTACTGCCAGGATGTTGCCGACGTTTTCTTTGCTGTAAATCTGCTTCAACTGGTCAAAGCCCTGCTCCACGTTGCGGTGCAAGCCAAGGAACCGAGCCAACGAATACGCTTGATTCGGATCTTTTTCGGCCAACAGCCGGTAAAGTTTCTCCGCCTCGTCAAGATCTTCCAGATCGACCAGCAAATTGGCCAATAAATTGAGGGCCTGCACCCGTGCCGGCTCAAGTGTCTCAGCTTGAGTAAGATTCGGCAACCGGCCGAGTAGTTCTTGCCGTGCCTCGCTTTGTCTGCCGGTCTTCGTCGCCAGACGAACGCCAAGCTCAAACGTGGCTGTGCTATTCGGCGCGATCTGGCGCAGCCGCTCCAACTGTCGTCCCGCTTCGTCAAGATCAGCTCGTTCCCCATGTTGCAACAGCATGCGGATGAATGCTTCGCGAGCCTGGGGGGAGTCGCCAAAGCGGCCGATGGTTGCCCGCAATTGCCTCTTGGCGCCGTTCCAATCGCCAACCTGATCATACAACTGACCAAGGGCTATCCCGCCGCCAAGGTCGAGTGGCTGAACCTCCGCCACCTCCTCGAGCAGACGAGTGGCTTTCAATCGCGACACCAGTTCCGGCCGCGACGCCAAGAGTTCGGCCATCGCCCGTTTGTCCTCGAGTGACAGCGTGCCTCCCTGCGAATTCGAAGCTAACAGGTTCTCGGCCTTCCGAAGCTTCTGATACTCGCGAGTTCCGGCCAAGATGCGTGCTCCCATGCGACGGGCCCACAACAAGTTGGCATCGTCAGGCTTGATCTTGTTGTCCGCCCCGGCCTGCAAGATCTTGTTGATCAGCAGAGCGGCCTTGGTCTCCCGATCGGGCTGGGAATAGCCGTTTCCAAGATAAAACGCCGCTAATTGCTGCGCACGGGTGATGTCATCCGGTGCGGCATCGTAGTAGGTCCGGTACATCCCTTCAGCATCGAACCAATTGCCGAGCATTTCATGGCTCTTGGCCAGGAAGATGATCAGGTCGGCGTCGCTCACGGCCAATTGCGAGTCACGCTGCGTCTTGAGTGCTTGATCCCGATCGCTATTGGCCAAATGAAATCGGGTCAAGTAATACCAGGCATCCGGCGAGTCCGGTTGCAGTTCGACAACGCGTTCCATGACCTTGATTGCCTCCTCGCGGGCCGCCTTCCGCTCCGCATCGCTCTTTCCAGGAACATCCGCTGACCGCGCCAGCAATTGACCCAGCCAGAGTTGGTTTTGCAGATTCCGATCATCGGATTGAACGACTGCCCGAGCCTTCTCAATCGCGTTGTCGATCTCGTTGGTTTGGAAAAGAATTTCGGTATAGAGCGCACCCAAAAGTGGCTGCCGCAAACCTTCTGGGACGCGCTCGAGCAATTCTTTCGCCCGGCGGAAATTACCCTGGCTGGAAACCAGGCGGATATGCTGAGCAACCGAGGTGGCATCGCCGCGCCCAAGCTCGGCCGCCTTCTCATAATGCTGCAATGCCAACTCGGCGTTGCCGGCCAACAACTCCAACTCGGCGTTGAGCAAGTAAAGCTCGTTCCAGTTCGGCCGATCCAAGATCGCTCGATCCACCAGGTTGCGAATCTCGGCCAGGGATTCATTTCCCAGCAGGCCGCGGCGCACCTGGGACAGTTTTCGCCGAGCTTCCGCATAGAGCCAGGTGCTGTCGCTCTCGTCGCCAACGATCTCCAAAATCTTCTTTTGTGCCGCCTGCATGGCCTCGTCGTCGCCCGATTGCATGGCCAGTTGAAAGACGGCCAGCCGCGTAGGCAGATCCTGGGGTTTGAGGTCGGCAACCAGCGTCAGGCAACGGCGGGCCTCGTCGTTCATGTTGAGGCCAAGGTAAATGCCTGCCATGCCGGTCAGCAATTCCGACTTCTGCTCGTCGGTCCATTTGTCGTCAAGTTGTTCCAACTCGGCAAGTTGGTCATTCCGATCCTCGCCGGCGAGCGCCACGAGCAACTGAGCCCGTTGCAAACGCAACGTCGGCAAGTCGTCGAATTCCTTGACCACGCGATCCAACAGCTTCAGGGCGGCGGCCGGGCCTTGCTTCGGATCGGCCTGAAGGAATTGAACCGCGGTCCGCCGAATCTGCAGGTCGTGTGGCGAAAGCTCGTCGGCTTCCTGCAGCAACTTCCGCGCTGCCGGAAAATCCTCTCGGAAAAGGGCCAGATTGGCCTGCATCAACTTGATGGTAGCCTCATCCACCTTCCTCTGGTCCGCGATCGATCGGATGGCTTCTTCCGCCGGTCCCCAGTCGCGCTGTTCCTTGGGCTTCTGCAGTTCTTTGTTCAAGAGTCCCTGAAAATCGACAACGCGACCTTTGTTTCCGCCAGCGTCCGGCGTTACCTGGCCCAGACGGGTTTCCATCCGCTGCCTGCCGAACTGCGCCGGCCCATGATCCGGCCGGAACTGTATAGCGGAAACATAGGCATCGCGGGCCTGCTCGAAACGCCCCAACTTCTCGTAGCACAAACCGAGGAACAGGTCGGTTTGGAACAGAAAATCGTACAGGGTCGAATTCGCGAACTTGGGGCGAAGCCGGTCCAGGTCCTTGGCCGCCTCAAACCATTTGCCCTCGCC
>JAKEGR010000232.1 GCA_022615465.1 Planctomycetota bacterium
AGCCAGACAATGGCACCAAAAGGGACAGAATCTTCCACCTGAGTTGACGCATCTGAAGATTGCCCAGACCGGTACAGTGCCAATCCAGGCCGCGGAAATTACTAACGAAGCCTCTGGCGAGTTCGTTATTCCGGGAGGTTTGGGCCAGAAAACAGGCTTCGCGGCATTCTTCAACGAGTTTTTTGTCGTGCCCGAAAAAATCGAAGAAATCGAGGGAGATCCCGATGCGACCCCTCCCATTCCTTACGTTCCTCCCAGGATCGACTACACGACCGGTCCTTTCACGGGCGACGATCCGCCCAAGAACACGCGAGGCCGCTTCCTCTCTATCTCTGGCCCTGACAAAATGGCTGTCGAATGGGTCGAGGTACAGTTGGATATTACGGGAGATGCGAATGCGATTGATTTCCTCCGTATTACGCTGGTGTCGCCTGACGGAACCCACTCGGACCTGACCAACTACCAATACCGTCCAGCCACGTTTGAAAATAGTTTCCAAGCCCAACGTGGTACTGCCTCGTCCGGTGATTTGTATGCAGATCCACCAGGCGAGCTTTTTACGGGCCCTACGTTCAGTTGGACCTACAGCACGAACCGCCACTGGGGGGAGCGAAGCGAAGGGCGGTGGGAGCTCCACTTCGAAAATTATAGCGAGGCGGCGCTCAGCCTCGATGGTGCGCGCGTCGTGTTCCACGGCAGAGCGATTGGCACGCCGCGGGGTCCGTCTGGACGGGTTTCGGGAAAGATCGGCGTTGATTCAGGCCGTGAATCCTATGGACATCTCTACGGAGCGCGCGACGGAGATTTCAATTTCACGCGTCAGATATCCGGCTATCCTGATGCGCTGCAAGAACCTTTTGCCAGTAACGTGACGGTAGTTGCAATTGACAACGATTCGGGTTTTGGTATTGCTCAGTTCGTTACCGGCGCCGATGGGAACTTCTACTTCGACCTGCCGGACAACAATTCAGGCTATACTATCGAAATTCAGGATCCCCTTGGTCGCACGGCGCTGAATGACCCCTTCGGGGATTATCATAATTCGTGGCAAGTCTACGGACCCATGAGCGACGTGAATTTCCTGCTTGATCCAGGGCAATTGCCCGTTAACGAAGTCGTCTTCAAGGGACAGGTGTTTGCCGACCTGGACGGCGACGGCACGCAGGATCCGGTCGATATTGGCATGCCGGATTTTCAGGTGTTCGCCGATTTGAACCATACAGGCCTATGGGAGGCCGGCGAACCGATCGCGATCAGCAACGCTGCCGGCAACTATGAGCTACTCATCCCGGCGTTCAGCCCCAGCGCGTTTTCCACCGTGGTGATTACTCCGACGGGATGGACGAGAACATACCCTGCTTCGGGCTTTAACACGGAATATGCGCAATTGGGTGAAACCGTCGAAGATGTCGACTTTGGCGTCAAGCCGCCATCACAGCCGACCGGCTCGGGCGATGGAATCTTGTTTGGCTTTGTGTTTGTCGACGAGAACGGCGATGGTATCCAGCAAAGTTATGAGGTTGGTTTCGCTGGCAAGAAGGTGTTTATTGATGCCGGCGCGATGAACGGCGTCTTTGACACAGGCGAAGTCTACACGTTTACTGGTGAGACCGGGGCATTCCTATTCTCCAACGTCACGCCGGGCACGGTTCGTGTCGATGCCGTGGTCAATCTTCCTTATGTGATGACGACCCCCGAGGCCGGTTATCGCGACGTGACAGTCGGTGCCGGTCAGGTTGTGCAAAACATCGTTTTTGGCATTCGCAACATGGCCATCGACGATTTCGGCGACCTGGATGGCTTCATGGCGACGACCTCGGCCGAGAACGGCGCTCGGCATTTCGTGGTGCCAGGGTTCTCGCTCGGCGCGCTGGTCGATTCTGAACTCGACGCCCCCAATCCGCCGCAAAACGGCATGGGTGACGACCTGACTGGCATCGACGACGAAGACGGCGTGAGCGTCATGGGTGGCGTCCTGCATCCCGGCGCGAATACGCTCGAAGTGACGCTCAACGGCGTGGGCGGCTACCTCAACGGCTGGATCGACTTCAACGACAACCAGGTGTGGGAGCCTACGGAGCAAGTGTTCACGAATCTCGACCTCAATCCGGGCACGTATCAGTTGCTGGTCGAGGCGCCGGCGCTCGGTGGCATCCCGGTGGCGGCCCGCTTCCGCTGGGGCACGCCCAATCTCAGCTTCACCGGCGCCGCGCCGCTGGGCGAAGTGGAGGACTATCTATTCGACACGGCGGCGGCAGCGCTCGAATTGCCCGCCGGCGACTACAACGGCGATCTGATCGTCAACACGGCCGATTTCGACTTGTGGAAATCGACCTTTGGCTCGTCGTCCATCGGCTCGACGGCCTTCCGCTCGACGGCCGACTTGCGGGCCGACGGCAACGGCGACGGCGTCGTGGACTCGGCCGATTACACGGTCTGGAAAGACAACGAAGGGGCCGTGTACGCCAGCGGCGCGGGCAGCGGCGCGATGGCCTCTGCCGCGATCATCGACGATTCCACTGGTTCGCCAGATGCCAGTTCGTTGGCGGATATCGCCATCGAGCATTCTCTGCGTGCGTGGGAAGCCCGGCATGGTTCGACTGGGGCTATGTCTGCCTCGTACTTGGAGTGGTTGGAGCGGATCGGTGCTACGCGGGTGACGTACAACGGACCGAACGGGCCTCAAACCCGCTTTGCGTATACGCCAGCAAGTGCTTCGAACGCTCCCAGTTATATCGGGATGGAGGAGCCTCTTGCTCTCGACTTGCCGATTGACGGGAATCCTGTTTGGGGGCCAGTTGCAAAGGAGGCTGCGTTCCGCGGCTGGGACGGTTTGCAGTTCTCGGTTGCCGTAAGTTCCCAGGTCGATCCGGTGGTCCAATCGCCAGAGTCGGCCGTGATTTCGCCGGCCGCGGCAGAAGCCGATCTGCTCATCCTGGACA
>JAKEGR010000233.1 GCA_022615465.1 Planctomycetota bacterium
AACTTAGCGCTGTAGTACTAGGAATCGATCCCAAAATCTCCGCGAACCCTGTCCTGCACCCAACAGCGATTCTTCAACAGGCTGCTGATGCCGGCGTGGTAGCGTTCGGCGGCGTGTGATATGATGTGGCGACGGCGGTCATAGGTTCCTTTGGCTTTCTTGGCCGTATCTTGCCATGGCAACTAGCGAAACCGACATCACGACGGGCAAGGCAAAAACGATCCGCGAGAAGCGCGGCGTTCCCGGCGGGCTGTGGCTCCGCTGTGAGGATTGCGGAGAGACCATTTTCCGCAAAGAGGCCGAGCGGCTGATGAACGTCTGCCCGGAGTGCGAGTACCACATGTATCTCAGCGCGCCGGATCGCGTCCGCTGCGTACTCGACGAAGGAACTTTCGAAGAGTGGGATGCCGGCCTGATGCCGACGGATCCGCTCGAGTTTAGCGACAAGAAGGCCTATGTCGAGCGAATCAAGGCCGAGCAGGCGCGGACCGGGATGCATGATGCGGCGTTAACCGGTACGGGCATGATTCGTGCCCGCCGCGTGGCGTTTGGCGTGACTGACTCCGCGTTCATCATGGGCAGCATGGGATCGGTGGTGGGCGAACGGCTGACTCGGCTCATCGAGCGGGCAACACGCGAGGAGATGCCGCTGATCATCATCAGTGGGTCTGGAGGCGGCGCGCGGATGCACGAGGGCATCCTGTCGCTGATGCAGATGGCCAAGGTGTCGGCGGCGCTCGCGCGTCACGACCAGACCGGCGGACTGTTCCTTTCCGTGCTGACTAATCCGACCATGGGAGGCGTCGCGGCAAGTTTTGCCTCGTTGGGAGATATTGTCTTCGCCGAGCCGAAGGCGCTGATCGGCTTTGCTGGGCCGCGAACCATCAAAGCCACCATTCGGATCGAGTTGCCCAAGGGCTTTCAGACAAGCGAATTTCTGCTCGAACACGGTTACATCGATCGCATTGTCTGCCGGGCGGACCTCAAGAGTGAAATTGCCCGCGCGATCGACTATTGCGGGAAGTGACCGCAACGAGTCGTCATGGTTCCTAGCAGCCGGTGGCCAGACACCGTTTGCGTGGCGGCGAGCCGCCTCCGCCTGGTCAATCGCCAAGGGTTCGCAGGCCGGCGAGCAAGGCCTCGTGAAGATGGCCATTCGTGGCCAGGATGCCGCGATTGCGGGCAAGGGTTCGGCCATGGGAAAAGTCCAGCGGCTGGCCGTCGAGATCCGTGACGCGACCGCCCGCTTCGGTGACGACAATTGAGCCGGCAGCCTGGTCCCAAATCTTCTCGCGATAGTCGGGCCGTGACGGCGACAGCAGCCGCAGGAGTACGTCCCCTTCGCCGGCGGCGAGCACGGCGTACTTGGCTTGGCTGTCCATGGCGACGGGTGCGGCGGCAACACCGAGCTTGACGACCAATTCGCCGATTTCGTCGGTATTCGTGTGGGCTTTCTCGACAGAGCGAAGCAGTCGGGCCTCGGAGGGTTTCCATCGGGAAGATACGGCCAGCGGCCGCCAATCGCCGCCATTTTCCAGCGGTTGCGTTCGCACGCCATGACCACGAATCGCCAGGACGAGCGAACCCGATCCGCCAAGTTCGGGGCGCCGGGCGTCGGCCAGTTCCGGGCAGCCAAGCACGCCCAATTCCACGCGGCCGTTCCGAATAAGCCCCAACGCGATGGCGTACTGGTCGCGACGCAAGAAGCCCTTGGTGCCGTCGATGGGGTCGAGTGTCCAAAACGTTGAGGGCGGATCGCCACAGCCGCGATCGATCAGGCTGCATACTTCATCAGACGTGGCACCAGGAATCGCATCGCGGACAAATTGCGTGACTTGATCGAGCGTTGCGGCACCTTCCTCGTGGCGCAGTTCTTCGGCACTCTCCTCCGCAATAAGTGTCGAACCAGGCAACTGCTCGTCGAGTCGGAGGGCAACAACCGCCTGAGCGGCAAAGTCGGCGACCGTGACCGGGGAGCGATCCTCTTTGCTGAGGGCTTCGCCAACCATTTCGCGCTGAACGCGCCGGACCAGTAACGCGGCCTCGCGTACGGCCTGGACGGCAAATAGTATCTCGGGAGAGTTGAGCATCGGCAGAAGCTGGTATCTGGCTGGATGGCATGACCTGCGAAAAGCTACCCGGCCAGGACTCGAACCTGGAATGAGGGAATCAAAATCCCTAGTGTTACCATTACACTACCGGGTAAAGGGGAATGACGAAGCACGAATGACGGACAAGCTGGGAGGACTTGCCACTGATCATTCTCGCTTCGTCATTCGATCATTTCGCCCGTCAGTCTAGCGCGATACGCGGCGATTGGCAATGCAGCCATGGAGTCACGTGTGGCGATTTGTTCTGCAAGTCCCTTTGCCTCAAAGCAGGGTCCGCCGGGCCGCCACGATGGTCGATCGTGATGGTCCGTGAAACGCGGTACGGCAGCGGCCAGACAAGACACCCGCCACCATCGCTTCAGCGCGCCATTCCCGGCACTCCGGAACTTGGCCGTGCAAGTCGCATAACCTGCTTTCTCGTTGCCGGCATGAATAGCCGCTACGGTCGGCTGGCTAAAATGGCTGGTTGCGCGGTCTCGTGCGAAGCGTAAAAGCGGGTCCGGCAAGGCTTTATGGCTGCGTTGTTGGTTTTGGATGCGGAAGTCGCGTCGATTGGGATACGCAGGAAAAATGCGTATTTCAGCTAAGGTACGAAGGTTTGGTAGCCCGAATAAGTAACGGACGGACAGTTGGTCCGTTCTTTGACCAGCCCATGGACTCGCCCTACTAACCGGATTAAAGGAGGCATTGGAACATGAAATTATGGATGGTTGCGCCACTCGTCGCAGCCGCAGCACTCTCGCTGACCCCGACGAAAGTAGACGCGGGGTTCTTCGGAGTAGCACGATACAGCTGCTGCGAACCGTGTTGCCAGACGGACTGCCACACGGTTATGAAGACCATTCGCTGCATCGAATATGAGCGGCAAGAGGTCACCTGCTATAAGACCTGCTGGGATCGCGTCTGTGAAGATCGCGTGATCAATTGCACCAAGTGGGTCCCTGAAACCCGTACGAAAGAGATTTGCTATACAGTATGCAAGCCGGTCTGGGAAGAGCGTTCCCGCACCTACACGGTCTGCAAGCCGGTATGGGAAACCCGTACGAAAGAAATCTGCTACACCGTGTGCAAGCCGGTCTGGGAAGAGCGTTCCCGCACCTACACGGTCTGCAAGCCGGTATGGGAAACCCGCTCGAAAGAGATCTGCTACACAGTGTGCAAGCCGGTCTGGGAAGAGCGTACCCGCACCTACACGGTCTGCAAGCCCGTGTGGGAAGATCGCGTCCGCACCTACACAGTGTGCAAGCCCGTGTGGGAAGATCGCGTCCGCACCTACACAGTGTGCAAGCCCGTGTGGGAAAC
>JAKEGR010000234.1 GCA_022615465.1 Planctomycetota bacterium
CGCCATGGCTGGCGAGGTTCGACAATTGCTTGCCGACTTGAGCGAGGAAGCGGCTCAAATCCATCTCGTACGCTGCGTGCGCGAATCACGACCTAATTTGGCGATTACATCGCTTGAGCCGGAATCTGGAGTACGGGCAGCAGGCGTGGAGATGTGGATGAACGTGACGGTGGCCAACTACGGAGAAGAACCGGCGCAGGGCCTCCTCGTGCAATTTGAGCAGGACGGCGATGCATTGCCAGCGGCGGCGCTTGAGGACATCCCGCCAGGCGATGAAGTGACGCACAAGTTCCGTGTGCAGTTCGCGGGTACCGGCGCGCACTGGCTCACTGCGTCGCTTGGCAAGGATGCCGTGGACGTTGATAATCTTCGCTACTATGCGTGTGATTTGCCGGCGTCTCGACCGGTGCTAATCGTCGACGGATCGCGAGAGGGGCTTGGTGGGAAGCAGCTTTCGTTGGCGCTCGCACCTGGCGGCAACACGCGTACCGGTTGGCTGCCGCACGTGGAACACGCCAGCTTCCTGGCTCAGCACGACGAATTGAGAGACCAGTCAGCTATTTGTCTGCTCGATGTCCCCAGGTTGGCCGACACGGAGCTTGTGGCACTTGAGGAGTACGTGCGGAGCGGCGGCGGCGTGGCGTTTTTTGTCGGGGCAGAAAGCGATCGCAGCTTTTTCAATGACCGCTTGTATCGCAATGGGGCGGGCCTGTTTCCGGTGCCGCTCAAACTGCCAACCCAACTGCTCGATCCCAGTGGCGAAGGAACACCCGATGTCGAAGTGACTGATCATCCGCTATTCCGTGTCCTGTCCGGGCAGCGCAACGGCCTGGTGCCACAGATCCTGGTCGACTACTACTATGCCGTCGCCGACAATTGGCAACCGAGTGATGATGCGACACAAACGATCGCCCGGTTGAGGAACGGCGCGCCGCTGGTCGTTGAGAAGCGATGGGGTGATGGCCGTGTCGTCGCACAACTCACGATGCTCTCCTCCGCAAACACACCGCTCGGGCGATGGACGAATTGGAGTCTCACTCCCGCGTTTCCCGTGTTGGCAAACGAGTTGGTCGGTTACCTGGCGTATCGGCGGCATAGCGACCCACTTTATCGCGTTGGCGATGATCTCATGGTGTCGCTGACCGAGAACAAGTACGAGCCGACCTTTCGGTTCTTTCTTCCTGGCAAGGGAGGACAACGGAGTGAGTTGCCGGTGGATGCAACCCCCATGGAAGGCCACCTGACGGCGACGCTCCCGGATGTTGCAGTCAGCGGCATTTATGAAGTTCAACTTCAGCCTTCGTCGGGGGAAATCGAGCGGCGGGATTTCGCATTCAATGTACCGACCGGCGAGGGCGACCTGGAAATAGTCGCCCGAGATGAATTGGCGGAGCAGCTTGCCGGCGTCGATTATCGCCTGCACGATGCGGCGGACATGGCATGGGACGAGCATCGCCTGGCCGGTTTCGAGATGAGCGGGACATTGTTGGGTCTCCTCGTCACACTTCTGCTCGCTGAGCAACTGCTCGCGTACGCGGCAAGCTACCACATTCGGCCCCGCTCCGAACGAGGATTTGGCCGATGAGCGGGGAAGCATCAATTATGTGGATGTTGACTCAAGCCGCCACGGCTCGGGGAGCAGCGGCGGATGGGGCTGGAGACGCGGTTGAGAGCGTCGTGTACGAGATTGGCAGGCTGCACCAGTTCGATAACCAACGGTTGGCAATCGCCATCGCCGCGGCCGCGGCGATGGCGATCGCCGCTGTCGCCTGGCACCTATATCGCCGCGACACGGTGGAAATTTCCCGCCCGGTTGGAATCGTCCTTGCTTTGCTGCGCTGGGCCGCGCTGGCTGGGCTGTTTGTGTTCTTTCTTGGCATTGAGCGTCATACGACACGCCAGATGGTTCATAATTCACAGGTCCTGGTGCTGGTGGATGTAAGTCAGAGCATGGGGCTGGCCGATGGCAATGAGATGAAGGAAGGCAACCATTCAAGTCGGCTTGACGAGGTCGTCTCGGCACTCCGCGACAGTCAGTTCATCGATGACCTGCGACGGACCCACGACGTAGATATCGCACGATTTGACGAAGATTCCCAGCCGGTCGTATCATTATCCAAAATTGACGCCACCACCGCGAACACGACCACAGCGCAGATTGCGGGCAACCCTGATGGAAAGACTGCCGATCAGATCAACGCCGATTGGTTGGCCGAGCTACAGCCCCGCGGCACGGAAACGCGTTTGGGACAGACACTGCTCGACAGTCTGCGGCAGTACCGAGGCGCGCCACTGGCCGGCGTGGTGGTGATTTCCGACGGGGCCCAAAACGCCGGAGTTGATCCGAGCGTCGCCCTGGCGGCAGCCAAGGCCGCTAGGGTGCCAATCTACACCATTGGCGTCGGCTCGACGCAGCCGAAACGCAATGTTGCGCTGAGCGACTTGATTTTACCAGCGAGGGCGTTTCCCGGCGACACATTGAACGTGACCGGCTATGTGCTGGCGAGTGGTTACACAGGGCAATTGATGGGGATCGAGTTGCACCGACGTCGCGCCGAGGAGCCGGCCGGTAGCGGATCGCTGATCGCCTCGGACCGGATCGTAATCGGCGGGGATGGAGAGATCGTTTCCGTGTCGTTCGATATCGAGCCTGACGAGCCGGGCACCTTCGTGTATCAACTACGGATCGCTGCCCCCGACGACGACGGAAACCCGCGTGACAATCTGCGCGAAGCTGAGATGGACGTCGTGGATCGTCAGACGCGGGTGTTACTGTTCGCCAGCGGCCCGATGCGCGAATATCAGTTCCTGCGCGATCAGTTGCACCGCGACAAGACGATGACCGTGGATATACTCCTGCAGACAGCGCAGCCAGGGGTCTCACA
>JAKEGR010000028.1 GCA_022615465.1 Planctomycetota bacterium
GGAGTCGCCACCAAACACTCGGGCGTCACGCAACGCCTGTTCAAGGATCGCGACCCCCTGTTCACGTTGGGCCGCATCGGGTGACGATAGCCGAATCTCCCAATGATTCATGTCGACAACACCATGGACCGGCATACCGCTCTGGTCGCTGGCGCGACGGACCTCTACTGGATTCAGCTCCGACGGGCTGATCAATTCCATCCCGTCGTAGCCAATCTCCTTCTGCAACTGGAACTTCTCCAGCACACTGCCCGGGCCTTCGATCATGCCCCACTTGACGGCTTTGTAAATGCGTCCCTTGCCTGCCACCGTGGATGCGGCGAGACCAGCCTCCGCGATTTCGCCACGAGCCAAGCGCGTTCGACCGATGGTGGCAACACCAGCCGCAATGCTGGTGGACATTTGCAAGAACAATCGACGGTTAACAGGGATCGCTGCGGAATTCATCGCGAGGCAAAGGAGTTCTCTAGAGCCTGGCAGGCCGGGGAAGTAGTCTGATTCTCCCCAAAACGCTGCCCTGATGCAAGCACGGGGAACGCTTGGTACACCCGATCCGTTTTCCTGTTTGATTTCCGCGAAGATGGCGACTAAACTGCCCCTCAAGCTTGAAACAGAGCAAGATCAGTCTCAGAGGCTGTACGGAACGTATCGGTTTGCGACAGGCGAGCCGCCTGTCACTACGGCATATGATCTGAGGTGACAAATGACGGATGACGCGGTAAAGAACAATAGGTCAGGGACACACTTGCCGGTTGTGCCATCCCTCCTTCACCGAACTCGGCGAGGTTACCCTGGGACGTTGTTTTTCAGGGCCGTCAACGGTTTCCGCCCGTGGCTGTGCGTCGTCGGCCTGTTCGCCGGTTTGAGCATCCTATCCGTTTTGCCGGCGCAAACGCCGCCCGGCGACTCCGAGTCACAGTTCCTCAGCGATCAGCCAGAGTTGATTCTCGCCAGCACGCAAAGCTGGGGCGAACTCGGCTGGAACGTCGCGGCGCACGCGGGTGACAAACCGGGCGAACTGCTCCGCATCGGCGAGCGATCGTTCACGAAGGGCCTCGGCCACCACGCCAACGGTGCGATCACCGTCCTGCTCGACGGCGAGTTCAGCGAGTTCGACGCGAAAGTCGGTCTCCAGCCTTGCGCCGCCATCGGCTCCGTGATTTTCCGCGTGATCGTGGATGGCGAGCCGCGTTTTGAAAGCCGCGTGCTGCACTCCGGCGATGCGCCCGTGGCGGTGCATGTGTCGGTCGCGGGCGCGATGGAGTTGCGTCTCGAAGCCGCTGATGCCGGCGACAGCATCGGTTGCGACATGGCCAACTGGGGCGACGCGCGCCTGACACGATCCACCAGCCGCGTCACCGACCGCGCAGAGAAACGTGTGGACATCGGCCGGTTTGGTCGCGTCGTGACGTGGGATCCAAATCGCAGCGACGGCGCGCGCGCCGACCGCATCCAGGAATTTCACGCCGAGGATTTGTTTCTCGACCGCGATCTGGCGGCAGACGCGACCGGCCGATTCGCTGTGCCGGTGGCGGCCAACCAACTCGGCTGCGTGGGGCTGCAATGGCTGAATCGCCGCGCGCTCCGCGAAGTGCGACTTCCCTTCGCCGACGCGGCGCAAGTGCCCCCGACCAACGCCGTACGCGTCGAAGGTTGGGACGGAGAATCGGCGTGGCAGGGTGAATTCAAGCCTCTGGCGGGAAACTTGGAACGCGACGGCGACGAGTTGGTGTTTCACGTCGCCGCCAAGGCCGAGAAGGGCGGGTTGTTGCAAACGCGAAAAGTGAGGTGGATCTTTCCAGCGCCGAACGGCGCGCCGCTCGTGCGCCGGCCGCTGGCCTACACGCGCTCGCGCTGGGCGGTGACGAATCTCGTGGTACAAGTCGCGAACGCGGACAAGCAAGCCAGGGCTGAGGTGGAGATCACGAACGGTGAATTGTTGCCACCGACGGCAGGCGCATCGCTTCGATGGAAGGCACATTCGCCACTGCGGCTGGAGGTCCGCTACGCGAGGCTGTCTCCACTCAAGTCCGATCCGACGGTGCTTCAATTCCGCCTGCCCAGCGGCGCGTTTGGCGTGGCGGTGGAGGACGTGTTGAGCCACGGCTCGGTGTACCTGCCCGAGCACGGGCTGTTGGTTACGACCGATCCGTCTCGCATGACCATCGCCGAAGCGCAACAAAAAATGGCGGCCTCCAAAACGGTCCTCGAGGAAGTGCGCCAGATGCCCGACCAGACTTTTGCGCAGGCGATGGCGAAGACGCATCACGCCGTGCAAAATACCGGGCCGGTGATGCTGTCGTTGGCCTGCGACAACGCAAAGTTTGTCGTCGAGCGGGATGGCTGCGTGCGCTTTCATGCGGCCACCGTCACCGGCACGGACTGGTTGAAGGACGCGGGCGAACTGCGGCCGGAGTTTGGCCAGGGTACCGCGGAATTGGTCACGCGCCAACTCAATGGCGGCTGGCTGCCGTCTCCGGTGCTGACATTTCGTAACGGAGGCGTGACGTATGCCGAGCGCGCGTTCGTGGCGCCGTGCGATGAATCTGGCGCCAATCCCGCGAGGCTCAACCGCCGTTCGGTGTGCGTGACCGAGTTCACGCTAACCAACGAGCAACCGACTGCGGCTTCGGCCCGGCTGGCGCTGAACTTCGTCGTCAATAGCCGCGAGCAAACACCGGCGAAAGCAGCGAAATGTCCCCAAGGCTGGCTCGTGACGGACGAACGCGGGCCGCTCGCACTGGTCACGAGCGCGGCAGACAGCGGGCTGACGGCGACCGCG
This sequence comes from Planctomycetota bacterium, assembly GCA_022615465.1. Lineage (GTDB taxonomy): Bacteria > Planctomycetota > Planctomycetia > Pirellulales > Lacipirellulaceae > JAKEGR01. The sequence goes on from JAKEGR010000028.1 coordinate 2,783, forward strand.
GAGGGCGGCGCGGTGTTATTCGCGGGCACGTTGCCTCCACACGGCACCGCGCGTTGCGTAGTTTTCTTGCGTTCACGCGATGAAGACTTACTGAGCCTGCCGCCGGTCGCGAGTCTCCGCGCCGCATTCGAGTCGCATTGGAACGCCGCGCTCGCGCCGGCCATGCAAATCGAGACTCCAGATCCGTTGCTCAACAACATCATCCGTTCGTCGCAAGTGCGGTGTCTCATCGCCGCTCGCAACGAGGCGGACGGCCAGCGTGTCGCGGCTTGGGCGGCCGCCATGAGCTACGGGCCGTTGGAGAGCGAGGCCCATTCGGTCATTCGCGGGATGACGTTTTTTGGTCACGAGGATTTCTCCCGGCGCAGTCTCGATTTCTTCATCCACCGCTACAACACGAACGGTTTTCTCACCACCGGCTACACGACCTTCGGCACGGCCTGGCATCTCTGGACCGTGGGCGAACATTACCAGCTTCATCACGACCCTGCGTGGCTGCGCGCCGCGGCCCCGGAACTGGCTCGCGTCGGCGAATGGATCGTGCGTCAAACGGACAAGACCACGCTGCCCGGAGCCGAAGGCCGGCCGGAGTCTGGGCTGATGCCGCCCGGCGTCATCGCGGATTGGAACGCGTTCGCCTATCACTTTGCGAACAACGCCTACTATTACGCCGCGTTGCGCGAACTGGGAGCGATGCTCTCGGAAATGCAGGATCCCCGCGGCGCGGTGTTCACGGAGCGCGCCCGCCAGTTGCGCGAGAACACGCTGCGCGCCTATCACTGGACGCAGGCGCGGTCGCCGGCGGTCGCGTTGCGCAATGGCTCGTGGACGCCGCATTATCCGTCGCAGGTTCACAGCCCTGGCGCGCTGGGCGACTTTTTCCCCGGCCAGGATGCCGGACGCAGTTGGTGTTACGACGTGGAGATCGGCGCACATCAACTCGTGCCCACCGGCGTCATGGAAGCGAACAGTCGCGAGGTCGAACGCATGTTGGAGCACATGGAAGACGTGCAGTTCCTGGCCGACGGCTGGTTCGATTATCCCGCCACGATGAATCAGGCGGACTGGTTTAACCTCGGCGGCTTCTCGAAGGTGCAACCTTACTACACGCGCAACGCTGAGATTTACGCGATGCGCGACGAGGTGAAGCCGTTCCTGCGATCCTACTTCAACTCGCTTGCCGCCTTGCTCAATCCGGAAGTGCTCACGATGTGGGAACATTTCAACCACAGCGGCGCGTGGGACAAGACGCATGAGACGGGGTACTTCCTGCACCAGACGCGCGCAATGCTCGTCCAGGAACGCGGCGACGAACTCTGGCTTGCGCCGCTCATCACGAACAACTGGCTTGCGGACGGCATGAGCGTCGCCGTGACAAACGCGCCGACGCGATTCGGTCGCGTCGGCTATCGTCTCACGTCGCACGCGCGGGACGGCGTCATCGAAGCGCGCATCGAACTGCCCGCGCGTTCCGCGCCAAAAGCCATCGTGCTCCGGTTGCGCCATCCCGGCGGGAAAACGCTGCGCGCCGTCACGGTCAATGCCCAGTCGCACGCTGATTTCGACCCGCGGAAGGAAACCGTCCGCATCATCCCTGGTGCCGCCACACCCATCTCCGTGCGCGCAAGCTATTGAAGCCATGAAACGACGCGCGGATATTGCGATTCAGTTGGCTGGAATGTTGTCGAAAATAGCGTGTTTTCGTTCAGCACTCGGTCACGGCCACGGCCAAACCGCCACGGGATGTCTCCTTATACTTGGTGAGCATATCGCGTCCCGTCTCACTCATGGTGCGGACGACGCGATCCAGCGACACACGGTGCTGGCCGTCACTGCGCAGGGCCATCCGCGAGGCGTTGATCGCCTTCACGGCCCCCATCGCGCACCGTTCAATGCATGGCACTTGCACCAACCCGCCGATCGGGTCGCAGGTGAGGCCAAGATTGTGCTCCATGCCGATCTCGGCCGCCATCTCGACTTGCGGGACGCTGCCACCGAGCACTTCCGTGAGTGCCCCGGCCGCCATCGAACAGGCAACGCCCACTTCGCCCTGACAACCAACCTCCGCACCGGAGATTGAGGCATTAAGCTTGTACAAAATTCCGATCGCCCCGGCGGTGAGCAAAAACCGAACCACGCCATCCCCAGTCGCTCCTTGCGCGAATTGCCAATAGTAGTGTAATACGGCCGGGATAATACCAGCAGCGCCGTTCGTGGGCGCTGTCACGACCCGACCCGCCGAGGCGTTTTCCTCGCTCACGGCAAGCGCAAACAGGTTGATCCAATCCATCGCGGCGAGCGGGTCGGGGGCCGCATCGTCACCGCGCACCGAGAGTTGGCGAAACAAATCCGGCGCCCGTCGACGAACTTTCAAGCCGCCAGGTAAGACGCCTTGCTGTCGGCAGCCGCGCACTACGCATTCCTGCATCACTTGCCAACGCTTTAACAGCCCGGCGCGGATGTCTGCTTCTGAACGCCAACACCGCTCGTTGACGAGCGTCATTTCGCTGACCGACAACCCGGATGCCGCGGCCATTCGCAACAGGTCGTCCCCCGTACGATAAGGGTACGGCAACTCTGTTTCGTCCGGCGACAACTGGTCTGCGGCGGCGTCCATTTCATCGACCACGAATCCGCCGCCAATCGAAAAGCACGTGGTTTCCAGGAGCAAATTGCCTGCCGCGTCGTAGGCGGTAAATCGCATGCCGTTCGGATGCTGCGGTAGCGACTCCTTACGCAGAAACAGCAGTTGCGCCTCCTCATCAAACGGAATCGTCGGGCCGTTGACGAGCGTAAGGCGGCGGCTCTCGCGTATCGACGCTACGCGCAACTCGACTTCATCCGGATCAATCTCCTCGGGCGTTGCCCCTTCGAGCCCCAGCAGCAATGCCTTGTCGGTCCCATGTCCCTTGCCCGTGAGCGCCAGCGATCCATAAAGCCGCACCTGAACCCCGGTGCATTGATCCAGCACTCCCTGGGCGCGCAGCTTTTCGACAAATCGCCGCGCCGCCCGCATCGGCCCAATTGAGTGCGAACTCGACGGCCCAATCCCGATCGTGAACAGATCAAGAACGCTAACGGCCATGAGTGTGCGTTCCGCTCGAGGATGATGAAACAACCGTTGATGACCGCGACCGATACGGTAATTCTACCTTTCACCTGTCAAAGGTAATATACTCGCGAGGGTCGAAACTTGAGCTTTCGTAACACAGGCTTCCAGCCTGTGAATCACGACACACGCTGGAAGCCTGTGCTACTGGAAAAACGGCAATTCGTTACCGTCGCGAGTATAGCGTATTTCTCGAGGAAAATAGCACTCCCTTGGACGCTGGAGTATTCATCCCTATCCAGGGCTTTTCGGATCGCGGCGGGAACGGGACAATGGCTCCTGAGGGAGATCCAAAAGGTTTGGGCGATCGCAGTTCACTACTGAGTACCGATCACTTCCGCACTGGCAGCCGTACTATCCCATGGAGATGCAATCATGTTTCGCCTCTTGTCAGTTGTCATTCTTGCCCCCGCCTTGCTCCTCACCCCCCAAGCCGCACCAGCGGCGGAACCCGGCGGAATCGAGTTCGTCACCCACCACATCGGCAGGTTCCGCGGCGAGGCATGCGGCGTCGGCGACTTCAATCGCGACGGGAAACTCGACATTGTGGCGGGCGAGTTCTTGTACTTGGCCCCGGAGTGGACGCCCAAAAAGATCCGCACAATTCAGGGGGACATCAATAATGAAGGGAAGGGCTACAACTGGGACTTCATGAACGCCCCTCTCGATGTCGACGGCGATGGGCTTCTCGACGTCGTCTCCTGTTCGTGGCACGGGATGCAAATCGAATGGTACCGCAACCTCGGCTCGGCGAGCGGCGATTGGCCTGCAACGCTCATCGAAAAGAACGGGAACTTCGAGTGCGGCGATCTGTGGGACATCGACGGCGACGGAAAGCGGCTGGAGATTCTCCCCGCCGTGACCGGCACCTGGTGGTGTGAAGTGGTCACGGCAGCCGACGGCAAGCGGGGTATCGCCAGGCACCTCGTCTCGGAGAAGCAACTCGACTATGGCTCGGGGTGCGGCGACATCAACGGCGACGGCCGGCCTGACCTCCTCCGCCCGGGGGCATGGTTTGAAGGTCCGGCTGACCTGCGGGGCGGCGCGTGGAAGGAACATCCTCTGGCGGTCGGCAACCGCGAAGAAGGCAAGTCTAGTCACACCCCGCAGATCGTGACTTACGATGTCAACGCCGACGGGCGGAATGACATCATCACCAGCGTCGCCCACGATTACGGCATTTGGTGGTACGAGCAGCTTCCCGCCGCGGGCGGCGAGCCGCAATGGAAGCGGCACACGATCGACGAGAGCTGGAGCCAGGCGCACAGCATCGCCCTGGCCGACCTCGACGCCGACGGCGACTTGGACCTCGTGACCGGTAAGCGGTTCATGGCCCACAACGGCAACGATCCCGGCGAGTTCGAGCCGCTGGGCGTCTACTGGTATGAGCTTACCCGCGGGGCATCACCCGTCTGGACCAAGCACGCCATTTCGTACAATGAGGGGATCGGGTCGGGGATGAACATTCCCGTCGAGGATCTCGACGCCGACGGCGACCTCGACATCGTGGTCACCGGAAAATGGGGCGGGCCGGTGTGGTTTGAGAACATGAGCAAGTAGTGTCACCGACGTGAACGCAGAGCGTGGCCTCGCGCGCGGCAAATCGTCCTATTTGGGCGCTCCAACGCGAACAAGCACTACCCCGCGGCGAGGGACTTCGGCTTTGAATTCTCCGCTGAACTTGCCGAGGTTCTTTTGTCGCCACACATCGCGCACGAGTTGTTTGCCTTCGACGCCGAGGTCGCTCCACTTCGCCGTGACGCTGACTTTGTCTTCACCGCGATTACACAGGCCGACGGCTCTTGTGCCGTCTTCGAGGTCTTTCACCATGAGAAACGTGTTTTCATCGAGCTTCACGACGCGGGCGCACTGGCCGAGCGGGTCTTGATTCACCGCGATGACTTCCGGGTTGCAGAGCACGTTGAGCGTGAACTCATCGAGTTGGCTCATGTCGCCGCTGTAAAAAATCGGCGAAGCCATGA
>JAKEGR010000235.1 GCA_022615465.1 Planctomycetota bacterium
ACATCGAGCTGCCGACCGATTTGGGCGTCGTTCCACGAAAAGGCAATCTCCTGCTGCAAAGCCATCAAGTGATCGCGGCGCTGGACTTTCACGGCCTCGGGCAATTGTTCCGACAGCCGAGCGGCCGGTGTGTCGGGTTCGAACGAATAAGTGAAGACGCCGAGACGCTCGAAACGCTGCTCCTGGACGAACCGAGCCAGTTCGTCGAACTCCGTTTCCGTCTCACCGGGAAAACCCGTGATGAGCGTGGTTCGCAGCACGAGGTTTGGGATGCTCCCGCGAAGCTTGGCCAGGAGCTGCTCGGTCTCCGCGCAATTCACTCGCCGCTGCATCCGCCGCAGTACGCGGTCGTTGATGTGCTGGAGAGGCATGTCAAGATAGGGGATGATCCGATCGGACTGTGCAATCGTGTCGATCAATTCATCCGTCACGTACATGGGGTAAAAGTACATCAGACGAATCCAATCAAGTCCGTCGACTTGCTCGATTTCGCGTAGCAATTCGGCCAGCCGCGGTCGGCCGTACAGATCCAGACCGTAGTAGGTTGTATCTTGGGCGACGATCACCAGCTCGCGAACGCCGTCGGCAGCCAGTTCACGGGCCTCTACCACGATTTCTTCCATCGGCTTGCTGAAATGTTTTCCCCGCATCCGCGGGATCGCGCAAAATGTGCATAGCCGATCGCAGCCCTCGGAGATCTTCAGGTACGCAAAGTGGCGCGGCGTGACCCGCATCCGGGCCGTATCGGGCAGCGGATGGGTCGGGGCCGGGTGGAAAACAAGCCGCTGCTCGGTGAGTCCCCCAAGAAGCCGATCCGCCACTCTGGTGACTTCCTCGCGGCCGAACACGCCGACCAGGTGATCGATTTCCGGACGATCGATAAGCAGCAATTCCTTTTGCCGCTCGGCCAGGCAGCCTGACACGATGATTCCGCGCAGCTTGCCCTGACGCTTCAGCTCGAGCATTTCGTCGATGGCGGCGAACGATTCCTGGCGGGCGGCCTCGATGAAACCGCATGTATTGACGATCGCGAAATCGGCGCCCCGTGGATCGTCGACCAGTTCGTAGCCGTCGAGCTGCAAAATGCCGAGCATCCGCTCGCTATCCACGAGGTTTTTCGGGCAGCCGAGGCTGACGAAGGCATAGCGGCCTTTCGAAGTGCCGCGATCAAGTTGCGTGGTAAAAGTCTTGGGCACGGGAGATGAAAACCGGGGGCCGCGAGTCGTCGAGCACTGGACGTCAGGTAGCCGTTGATTGTAGCTGTCGATCGACTGGCGGCCAATTGCCGCCTGAGTGCGTGCGGTTCTCCTGTGGATCAGCAGGTAGCACCTCGGAGTCGTTCAATCAGTCGGCGATTTCATTCCAGGTTCGTGTCGGCGTCGCCAGAGAGCGCGTGGTGGAACCGTCGCTGGAAGAAGTGCCATGCCATTGGCAATAGGGACACAAAGACAATGCCCAGTACGACGAACGTGAAGTTGTCTTTGACCCACGGCATATTGCCGAAGGCATAGCCGGCACCAACGCACAGGCCGACCCAGGCAATTCCGCCCATGACGTTGTAAAACGCGAATTGAGGATAAGACATCGAGCCACAACCGGCCACAAACGGAACGAATGTGCGTACAATCGGCACGAATCGGCCGAGCACGATTGCCTTGCCACCGTAACGTTCGAAGAACCCGTGGGCCTCGCGGAGATGGTCACGGTTCAAAAGACGGTGCCAAAAACTGGTCCGGTCTTCGGCGTGAAATACACGCGGGCCGACGAAATGACCGACCGAATAGTTGACCGCATCGCCAAGGATGGCCGCGACTACCAGCAACACCAGTATCAATCGGAGATCGAGCAGGCTGGCCGCTGCCAGCGCCCCCGCCGCAAACAAGAGGGAATCGCCGGGCAGGAATGGCGTCACCACCAGGCCCGTCTCTGCAAAGACGATCAGAAACAGCAGACCATAGATCCAGACGCCGTAGAGACTGACAAATTCCCCCAAATGGGTATCGAGGTGGAGAAAGAGATCTAGCAGGTAGTCCATTGGCGGGGCCGTCAGGGCGTTATTGGCTTCCTATGTAGCGTTTGGATTGCCCGGCAGCCGCAACTTGCCTTGCAGCAGAGCCGCTAATTCCGGCTGCCAACGGCGTGTGGGTGAAACGCAATTTTAGCGGGCCAGGGGCGGTTCGGCGAGGCGGGCGACCGGGGATATAATCCGTGGTTTTTCACTCAGAGGCTGTCCCGCAAAAACCCATTTGCCTTGGTAACAGGCGGCTCGCCTTTCGCCACGAACCGACGCTTTCCGGATAGCCTCTCTCAGCAAACTGGCCGTTTTGGGTAGAGCCGAGTGTGTTGACAGCGGCTGGAGAGATAGCTAATCTACTATTCTGAATTTCAATTCCGAGCTGGCGTAACATTCAGCATTTCGATACTGGGGCGACTAGCTGGCTGAACAGACTCGCCATCGCTACGCGACTGAGCCACCGATCGAAAACGATCCGTTTTGCACTCAATGCACATCAAATCACTGAAAATTTTCTGTGACATCGTCGACAAACACAGCTTCTCGCGCGCTGCGGAGACAAACGGCGTCTCTCAATCGAACGCCAGCCATGTGGTCCACCACCTGGAGGAGTATCTTGGCGTTCAATTGATTGATCGCTCGAAGCGTCCCTTCGTGTTGACGCCCGAGGGCCAGCGGTTTCACGAAGGATGCCTGACGATTGTGCAGCAATGCAACAACCTGGAGTGCGAGGTGCGCTCGCTCCGCGATGCGGTCGCCACTCGGCTCACGGTGGCTTCGATCTACTCGGTGGGTCTGGCCCACATGAGCCGATACCTGCGGGAATTTCTTGCCGAGAACCCGAAGGCGGACGTGCGGCTGGAATACTTGCACCCGCACCGTGTTTATGAAGCGGTGAACAACGGCACCGCGGATCTGGGCCTGGTGAGTTATCCGGAGGAAACGCGCACCCTGGCAGCCTTGGCGTGGCGTACGGAACCGATCGTGCTGGTGTGCCATCCACAGCATTGCCTGGCGCGTCGTGCGAGCGTGTTGCTGGCCGATCTCAAAGACGAACCGTTTGTGGCATTTCAGGGGGGATTGCGGATTCGCGAGGTGATCGATAAGGCGTTGAAGAAAGCTGGCGTCACGATCGGAGGCGCGCTCGAATTCGACAACATTGAAACGATCAAACGCGCAATCGAAATTGGCGCCGGGATCAGCTTGCTCCCGGAACCTACGGTCACGCGGGAGGTTGCCTCTGGCCTGCTCGTAAAGGTGCCGTTGGCAGGCCAATCCTTGGTTCGCCCGTTAGGAATCATCCACCGCCGCGACCGCAAACTCCACGGAACGGGACAAGCATTCGTCGAGCTTTTGCAATCGCATGCGGCGTTGGCAGCCGAACCCGAAACGTCGTTGACAACGCGGCGGGAGGAATCGACAAACGGCCACGTCGCCCCCCAGACATCGTTGAGCGTTGATTAGGGGGAGTGTTTTCTCCCTGGTAGTGAGGGATTATTCGTCATGTCCAAGAACTCGCACACCCCCGAGCGATTCACTTCGCTGCCGCCAAAACAAGGGCTTTACGACCCCGCCTACGAGCACGACTCGTGCGGCGTCGGCTTCGTTGCGCACGTGAAAGGCAAGCGGAGCCACCAGATCCTGATTGATGCCGAGGAAGTGATCCGCAATATGGATCACCGCGGCGCGTGCGGCTGCGAGCCGAACACGGGCGATGGCGCGGGCATCCTCACGGCACTGCCCTACGAGTTCTTGCAACGCGTCGTGCGGAAGGAATTGGGAAAGGATTTGCCACCTCCTGGTGAATTCGCGGCGGGTATTGTATTTCTGCCGCAGGACGCCGTGGAGCGAGCGCACTCCAAGCAAGTAGTCGAAGCACTGATCGTCGCCCAGGGCCAGCAACTTGTCGGCTGGCGCAAGGTACCCACCGAATCGGAGAAGGCCAACATTGGCCCGTCGGCCAAGGCCGGAGAGCCGGCCATCGAGATGCTGGTGATCGCATCTGGCAAGGGCCTCGCGGGCGATGCCTTCGAGCGGCAACTCTACCTGATTCGCAAGCAGGCCAGTCATTGTTTGCGAGGTAGCACGTCTCTGGATCAAGCCAAAATGTTTTACATATGTTCGCTTTCCACCAAAGTGATCATTTACAAAGGGATGTTTACCACGGAACAGCTTTTCTGCTACTTCCCCGACCTCTCCGCGCCTGACTACCTGAGTCATCTGGCGATGATCCATTCGCGGTTCTCGACCAACACGTTCCCATCGTGGGATCGCGCACAACCTTGCCGGTTCATGAGCCACAACGGCGAAATCAACACGCTCCGCGGCAATATGAACTGGATGCAGGCCCGGCAGGGCGTGGTCGTCAGCAAGCTGTTTGGCGATGAGTTGCCGAAGCTGTTCCCGATCGCAGAGCCAGATTGCAGCGACTCTGGCACCTTCGACAACGTGCTTGAGTTTCTCCTAATGACGGGCCGGACGCTGCAAGAGGCCGTGATGATGATGATTCCCGAGGCCTGGCAGAACCACGAGACCATGCCGGAAGACAAGCGGGCGTTTTACGAGTACCACTCGTGCTTGATGGAACCGTGGGACGGTCCGGCGTCGATCGCGTTCACCGACGGCAAATACATCGGCGCGGTGCTGGATCGGAACGGACTCCGGCCGTCGCGCTATTA
>JAKEGR010000236.1 GCA_022615465.1 Planctomycetota bacterium
CAGCGGCTTGTTGCGGAACATCGGCAACGCCCCATCGCACACCGCGCAGGCCGACACCCCGCGGTTCTTGAAACGGTCCTCCGACTCCAGCCCCAGGTAGTTCGCCCGCGCCCCCGTGGCGATGATCACGCTCAGCGCGTCCACTTCTTCGCCTTCGAGGCTCTTCAGCCAGAACGGGTGCCGTGAGAAATCGACCTCGGCAATGTCATCCGTTCGCACTTGCGTGCCGAAGTTGATGGCCTGCTGCCGCATCAGCTCCATCAGCTCCGGGCCGAACGCCGCCCGCCGGCCCTTGTGGCCGTGCTGCAAGTGTTGCAAGTTCTCATACCGTCCGGGCGACGGCTCCAGGGCGCTTTGCGTGAAGTGGGCCATCACCCGGGCATCGGTATGCGGCCAGCCGGGAAAATTCTCCACTTCGGTCGTCAGGTTGAGCTGCCCCAGCGGCAGCGTGCCTTTCGTCTGGTTATCCGGAGTAATGGCCCCTTCGAAGACGAGCGGCTCCAAATTGGCCCTGGCCGCATAGATCGCCGCCGTCCACCCTGCCGGCCCGCTGCCGATGATGACCACTTTGTGCGTCACGAGCGTTCCTTTCGAAAGGAAGAAAGAGTTAACGAATCAGCAAATTATAGGAGAATGACCGAGGGACGGAATGACAGAATGACGGAATGACGAGCCTGGCGAAAGATGATACGCTCACGCGGAGTTCCGTCACCTTGTCACCCTGTCACCGTGTCACCTTGTTATGCCGACGGACGAACTTTCAACGCGCCTCGATCTCGCCGTGGCCGCCGCTCGCGAAGCGGGCGAGGTTACGCTGCGCTACTTCCGCCGGGACAATTTCCAGGTCGAACGCAAGTCAGACAGCTCGCCGGTGACCGTGGCCGACCGCGAGGCCGAGCAGCATTTGCGGCAGCGGATCGCCGCGGCATTTCCCGATGACGCCATTCTCGGCGAAGAGCTGGGCGAGAAAAGCGGCACGTCGGGCTATCGCTGGATTTTGGATCCCATCGACGGCACTAAGTCGTTCATCCACGGCGTGCCGCTGTATGGCACGCTGATCGGGGTCGAACGCCAGGGCCGCTCGGTCCTCGGCGTCATCAACGTCCCCGTGCTCGACGAGCGCGTCTACGCGGCCGCTGGCCAAGGCGCGTGGTACCAGTCGGGCAATGCCGCCCCGCGGCGGGCCAAGGTCTCTGCCGTCCCGCGACTGGCGGAGGCCCTGTTTCTCACCTCGGAGGTCGAGGGCTTCACGCTGGCCAACCGCTATGCCGTGTTCCAGCGGCTGCAAGAGGCCGCCTGGCTCACGCGCACCTGGGGCGATTGCTACGGCTACTTGCTCGTGGCCACCGGCCGGGCGGAAGCCATGGTCGATCCGCGCATGCAGGTTTGGGACGCCGCCGGCCTGCAGCCGATCCTCGAAGAAGCCGGCGGCACCTTCACCGACTGGCAAGGCCAGCCCACGATCTACAGCGGAAATGGCGTCGCCACGAATGGCAAAGTGACCCCCGAGGTGCTGGCGATAACGAACGCAACCGTGTAAGTGCACGAAAGCGTCAACGTAGGACGGGTTACGACAGGTTCGATCCCCTATCGGTACGCGTCCCTTCGATGCCGAACGGCGACGACGTCAACAAGCCTCGTTGCATCGTCAACGGCGTAGAGCACTCGGTAATCACTCACGCGGATGCGCCATAGACGGTCTGCACCAACGAGCTTGCGGCTGCTAGCCGGTCGCGGATCTTCCGCTAAGCCTTCGATGCGCCGTAGCACGCGAGCGGCGATCCGCCGAGGCAAGTCTTCGAGTTCCTTTCTGGCGGAACGTGCGAATACGATCTCGTACTCATCCATGGGGACGACGTTTCGCGGAAGTGATCCGTTCTTTGACCGTTGACAAATTCTCGCGTGGCTCGTGCTCTCGGCTTCGTGCGAGGGCGCGGTCGTAGAAGTCCTCCCACAATTCCGCGTTCTTCTTCAAATCGATCAACACGGCGGTCTTCTGACCTTGCTCGTCCACCAGAAATTGTACGCCTTTCATGGAGGTCCCTTTCCAGCGTGATGGAACATTGGCTTGGCGTCATTTGCCCAATGTAACGGTGAGTTCGCTGTGCGCGCCTTCTTCAGGCAGTCCCCTCTCACTTGGCCTCGTTCGGTAACATCAAATTGCTTGAGCGATCTATCGACGGCCGGCGAGTTGGCTCGCGCCCGCTAATCCAACTCCATCCGCCCCTGCAGCTCGGGGGCCTGCGGCTGGCGAGCGTTTTGCTCGATCGATTGCAGGAGCGGAATGTCTTTGCCGCTGATGCCGAGTTGGCGAAACTTCCGCGCGGAGATGAGCACGCGTGATTCCAGCGACGAGACCGCGTTATTGTAGGCGGACACGGCGCCGTTGAGCCTCTTGCCCAGCTCGCCGAAGTAGCCGCCCAGCACGGCCAGCCGCTCGTATAGCTCGCGCCCCAGGCCGCTGATCTGCCGGGCATTATCGGCCAGCCGCTCCTGCCGCCAACCGTGGGCCACCGCCAAGAGCAGGGCGATCAGCGTAGTGGGCGAGGCGAGAATCACCTTCTGCTCCGCCCCCGCTTCGATGAGCGATGGATCGTGCTGCAAGGCGGCGCTGAAGAACGCCTCGCCGGGCAGAAAGAGCACGACGAACTCCGGGGCCGATTCGAATTGCTCGAAGTACGCCTTGCGGCTCAGCGACGCCAGATGAGTGTGCACACAGCGGG
>JAKEGR010000237.1 GCA_022615465.1 Planctomycetota bacterium
CGATCCGCGCGGGAGGGATGTAGTAGGGCTGGTCCTTGTGGCCGGGATCTTCCGCCACGCCCAGACAAACGTTCCTGCCTTCCAACTGACCAGCCGCTTTGCGCAGCGCCATCGATAACGACCCGGCGGCAATCACGCGGAAGATTTTTCCGCGGTCGATCATCGCCTGCAAATCGTCGAGTTTGTCGATCTTGAGGCCGCTAAAGATCACCAACTGTGCATCGAGGCAGCGGATCATCGGGCCTTCGAATTCCGCAGTGATGTACTTGCCCAGGGCGACGCGTTCCATGGCAGCCGGCACCGAGACGCTACACGCATCCAGGCTGCCGGCCGAGAGGGCCTCGAAGACGTAGATATTGCTCAGCTTCTCGGCAAATTCGTTCGCAAGCCTGGCCAGCTTCGGAGCGATTTTCGGCAAGTCGTCCGGCTTGGCTTTCCACAGCACGCGTTCGATGTCGTACTTTCGCGTGTTTTCGAGCATGATCACCGCGCCCGGCGGAGCGTCGGCGAGTCGCCTGGTAGCGTCAGGCAGAATCGTCATGGTTTTCTCGTCGAGCCAATCACTAATCAATGGCACCTCGCAGTGGAGCAGTTCGCCAAGCCGCTTGGCCACTTTGTTGAGCGAGCCTTCCGGTTTGCGGCCGATGTGGCCGAAGACGATTTGCTTCCAACCGTGCTGGCGGCCGAACTCCAGCGTTTCGACCATCGAACGGAGGCGGACGTCACCGTCGCCGATGCTCGCGCCAGGCTTTGCATCGACATCGCCACGGACCAGCACCGGCGTGCCGCGAGGCACGTCCCGGAGCGATGCCAGCCCCGGAATTCCCCGCAAGTAATCGGCCAATGTGAGCTTGGGCGCTGCCTCACGGCCGGCCAGCAACAGGCGGCACCAATCCAGCATTTGTTGTTCCGAGATAGGCATCGTGATTGTCCTCCGCATACGATTTTGTTGTAATGGCTACTTGCTCCGCAGGCCCGCTTCCCGATGCGATGCGGTGTTGGCCCATAGCGGAATCACTTTCTGGAACGAAGGGGGACGGCCCCCGGCTGCCCCGCCATGCCAGTTTGCAAGGGGATTGCCTGCCACGTGGCTTCTAGTGATTCCAAAGTGGTGCATTGAATACCGCATCATCGTACTCGAGAGCCACTTGGTCAAGACACCACACAAGATCGAGAGTATCTCCGCGAGTCTGCCACTGAAATCAGGGCAGCGCGTACGCGTGGATCATGTTGCTGCCGAAGAATCACTTGGCGAGCGAGGTGGCTCGAACAGCGCCGCGGGCGCGCAGGGTGATCCGGAAGCAGCCGTGGATCCGGCCGTGGCAGCGATGCGTGCCTGGGCAATGCCGCTCGATTATCCGCCGCTGGCTGACGCCATTGTACCCGGCGACCGTGTGGCCATTGTGGTCGACCCGGATGTGCCCTGTGTGACGGATATTCTGCGCGGATCCGTGGAGTCGTTGGAACAAGCCGGCATGGAACTGGACGGGATCTCGATCGTCACGACAACCGCTGAGTTGGGTGAGTTCTGCCAGTCTGCATTAACAGGCCGTGGCGCAAACGCGATCCAGCACGTCGTACACGACCCAAGAGACGAACGCAATCTATGCTTCGTCGGCGTGACTCCGCATGGAGTGCTGCTTATCAATCGCACGATCTTTGACGCCGATGTCGTACTACCGATCGGCTGCGCCCGGCTGACCGGTTACGGCGTATTTGACAGCATGATCCCCCAATTGTGTGATGAGGCGACGGTGGCCCGCTATCGCCTGCCGGCGGGACTCATGACGGACTCGCAGCAGGAATCGCTGCGCCGGGAAGCGAACGAGGCCGGTTGGCTGGTAGGCGCCCCGTTCGCAATGCGTGTCGTACCCGGTGGGAATGATACGGTGGCACACGTCTTAGCGGGCGAGACGCGCGCCGTTGCGGAGCAGAGCTTGAAACTGTGCCGGCGGCAGTGGTTGCTACAAGCCGAACAGCGGGCAAGTTTGGTCATTGCAACAGTAACCGGTGGTGCCGTAACGCAAACCTGGCAAAACATCGCGAGGGCGCTTGCGGCGGCCGGGCGAGTCGTCGAGGAAGGCGGGGCGATCGCAATTTGCTCCAATCTCAATCGTTCGCCAGGGAAGTCGCTTGGTCGGCTGGTCGGCGCCAATGATTGGGAAGCGACGGAACGCAAGATCTCGCAGGATCGGGCGGACGACACCTGGACGGCCTGGGAATTAGCCAAGGCACTGCAGCGAGGCCCCGTTTACCTTCTCAGTCTGCTGGATGCGGAAGCCGTGGAAGACATGGGGCTCGCGCCAGTAACCGGCGTGGAGGAGATTGTGCGGCTGGCCAGCCGCCACGATAGTTATGCTGTACTCGATGATTCACAGCATGTCTCGGTGACCGTGCGCGGCGAATCCTAGTCTCTTGGTGGACGAGTCAATGCCTCACTTTCCATCCGAACAATACGTGGCACTCCGGTCGGGTCGCGGACTGGTGGAATTGGCCAGTTGGTCGAGTCTCCGCGTTACCGGTGCGGATCGGCAGGTGTTTCTGCACAACTTCTGCACCAACGACGTAAAGCGACTGGTGCCGGGCACGAGTTGTGAGGCGTTTTTCACAAATGTCAAAGGAAAAATTGTCAGCCATGGGCTGGTCACCTGCCGCGACGACGAACTGGTCGTGATCACGGTCCC
>JAKEGR010000238.1 GCA_022615465.1 Planctomycetota bacterium
CCTTGCACCTTCGGTGCCATCGCCCGATCAAGCTGATCGAGCGTCATGTCAGTCAGCACGCCATCGGCAAGCACGCCAGCCGCATGCACGACGCCGCGCAGCGGCGGGGCTTTTTTTGGCAACGCCTTCAGAGAAGCCGCGAGGGAACCAGCATCGGCAACATCACCTTGCAGCGTGAAAACGTTCGCCCCCTTTGCCCGGAGCGATTCCAACTGCTGCCGTACTTCCTCCGACGGTTCACGACGGGACATGATTGCGATGGTGCCGGCCCCTTGCTCGGCCAGCCAGGCGGCAACCTGCAAACCGAGCGCGCCCAATCCGCCCGTGATGAGGTACGTGCCGTCGCCACGAACCAGCGAGACTCGCGAATCGTGACATTCGGGTTCTTGACTTTCGACACGCGACAAGCGACTCACCATCGACACCACCACTTTACCGATGTTTTTCCGCTGCGACATGTAGCGAAATGCGTCGATGGTTCCTTCCGTTTCAAATCGCGTTAACATGAGCGGCTGATAGAAACCCGATTCGAAGGTTTCCATCACTTCCGCGAACAGACCACGAATGTCCTCGGGTCGTTGCCGCAACATCCGATCGAGATCGATCGCAAAGTAGGACAGATTGTCCTGAAACGGCAGCAAACCGATCATGCGGTTTTGATAGATGTCTGTCTTGCCAATTTCCAGAAACCGGCCGTAGGACCGCAGAATCGACAGGCTCTTCGTGATCGCCTCGCCGGGGAGCGAATTGAGTACGACGTCGACGCCCTGTCGCTCAGTCTCCGCGAGGATCTCGTCGGCAAACGCCGTGGTGCGGCTGCTATAGACGTGCTTGACGCCGAGTGAACGCAAAAAGTCGCGTTTCTCGTCGCTGCCCGCCGTCGCGAAAATCTCGGCGCCGATCTGCTGGGCAATCTGAATCGCGGCCAGACCAACGCCGCCGGCACCAGCGTGGATCAACACGCGTTCGCCCGGCCGCAGTTGCGCAAGCCGCACCAGGCCATAATAAGCCGTCAGAAACGTGATCGGGATCGTGCAGGCTTCGTCATGATCGATCGACTTCGGCTTGTGGACAAGGGCGTACTCAGCCGTGCGGGCATGCGAGGCAAACGCATACGGCGCGACGCCAAACACTTCGTCTCCCACGCGGAATCGAGTCACACCCGCGCCGACGTCCGTGACAACGCCGGATGCCTCGATGCCCAGCGGCACGATCGCGTCCTTGATTCCAGGGTAAAGGCCGAGCGCCTTGAGCACGTCGCTGAAGTTCAGGCCGGTCGCATGGACTTGGAGTTCCACTTGGCCGGGTTGCGGCGGCTCGCGCTCGACGGGCACGAATCGCAGGGCATCGAACGAGCCGGCTTGCGTGATGCGGAGTTGGAAAGGTTTGCCGGCGGGAATCGCGAGCGTGGCTCCCCGTGGTTCGGCTGGACTTTCGACGAGCGATGGATCGCGCACCAGTCGGGGGACGAACCGCCGGCCATCTCGGAAGGCGATTTGACCTTCCCCGCCGCTTACATACTTAGCAGAGATTTCTTCGGCAATCGCGCGAGATGCTTTATCAACCTCTCCCAGGACGCACTTCGGATCGAGGTCCAAGAGCCGCGGGGTGAAATCAGGAAGCTCCGTCGCGGCCACTCGCCCAAGTCCAAGCAACGGTGACTGTTCCACGGCCACGCCCTTGGCTCCGCTCAACGCCTGCGCACCGGCAGTGACAAACCACAGCGGCGGTGACCCCGCGAGCGAGGCCCTCGCTAGACCCCGAATCAATTGGACCGCGCTGCCGCAGCCGAGCCGGCGCGCGGTGTTCCATGTTCCGTCCGATTCGCGGGCGACTCGTTGGCGCTCGACCGTTGAGGTGCCATTCAATGCCGGTATATCAAGCGACCACAGATGCATGACGCCGAGGCATGGCTGATTCTTGGCCACGAACACCTGTTCGAACAGTTGTCGGTAGTGGCTCTCGTCGAGCGGATCGATCTGTGCCACCGCGTGCTTATCATGCTTGCCGTTACCCGAGCCACCCCTCTGCCCTTGGAACCGCTTGCCCGCCTCAACCAGCACACTGGCTTCGCCGCGTTCGGAAAGCCGGTCGGCCAAAGCGCGGCCGACGCCATGCGCATCGGCAAAGATGAGCCAAGCGCCCGCTCGCGGGGCGGCCAAGCCCCCGCCGGCCGATTCATCCCGTGGCTGCTCCCGCCAATCGACCCGGTATAGCCACTCGCTCGTGTCCACGGGCGATTGCGTCATGCTGCCACGGCCGATTCGCTGCACGGCAACACCCTCCATCGCAACGAGCACTTCGCCAGCGGCATCCACCAGGTAAACGTTGCCTTCGACACGCTCCGGGCTGGGACCGGATTCCGACGATGTGCGCACTGCGTACGTGAATAGCGGCTGCGAGCAATCCTCAATCGCCCGGGCGACTTGCACCTGCCGCACACCAACCGGCATATAGGTAAACGGACTGAACGATCCGTTCTCCTCCAATGGTACGGCACCTGCCATCGACTGCAGCATCGCGTCCCCCATCGCTGGATGCACATGATACTTGTCAGCCTCGCGGAGAACGGAGTCGGCAAGCGCGACACGGGCTACGGCATCGTCTGGTCCACGGTGCAGGTCATCAAGCACCTGAAACGCTGGGCCGTAAACAAGCCCACGTTCCGCCATCAGTTGGTAGAACTCGTCACGCGACGTGGTGCTTACTGCCCGCTGGCGTACGGCAGCCAAATCGATCGTCTGGCAGCACATCCCCACCACGTTCGTCTCGCCCGCTTTCGGGGCATGGGCAAGATTCGCCTCGTGGACAAGCCGTCCCGTCGCATGCATCAGCCAGGCCGCGTTCTTGCCAACCTCATCCACCGGGCGGCTGTAAATCTCGAAGGTCGACTCGCCGGCCGATTCCGGGGTCAGCGAAATCTGCACACGCCGACGCATGCCTTCCGGAAGGAACATCGCCTGCTGAATGACGACATCGGCCAGTCCATGTCGGCCCTGACCGAACAACAGCCCTGCCGCGGCGAGACCCTGCTCGACGGTTGCTGCCGCGGGCGTAACGGGCGATCCCTGCACCTGATGATCGTTCAAATATGCCGGCGAGTGAGCGCTAAGCGTTGTTTCAAACAGCGTGTTCGTCCAGACAGTGGACAGTCGGGAACCTAGCAGCGGGTGGCCGCTTGACGTCCCCGTGGTCGAGGTGATTCCCGCCCCGTCCTGGGAAAACGACCGCCGCAATGCCGGATTCAGTGTGTGCCAATGCCGCGATCGCTCGAATGGGTAATTCGGCAGCAGCAACCGGCGTCGCCGCCAGGGCCGATCCCAACCGCGCCAATCAATTCGGCCGCCACGAACATAAAACTCGGCAACGGCTGCCGCGATCGTTTGCCAATCGTCCTGCCCTTGCCGCAACGAGGGCAACCACGCCGATTCCAACTCCGGAACGCACCGCCGCCCCATGCCCAGCAGGCTGGCCGTTGGACCTATTTCCAGAATGATCGTCGGCTTCGCCTCGGCGATGCGGGCCATGCCCTCGGCAAACTGCACCGTGTTGCGGAGGTGGTCGCGCCAGTATCTGGCCGATGGTGTTTCCACCATCACGCGGCCGGTGAGATTGGCCACGAGCGGAACTTGTGGCGCGTGAAACTCGATCGACGAGGCGAATTGCTCGAACGGGTCCAGCATCTCGTCCATCAGCGACGAATGGAACGCGTGCGACACATTCAGCATCTTCACCTGCACGCCATCGGCCGCGAATTTCTCCGCCAGCCTTTCCACGTCCTCCGCGTTGCCCGAAATGACCGTATTCTCCGGACCATTGACGACGGCAACGACCACCTCGCCCCCGCGCGCTGTTATCTCCGCGGCGACCTGCTGCGGCGCGGCGAACACGACCGCCATCTTGCCACGCCGCTTCACGCTCTGCATCAGCCGGGCACGCTCGGCGATCAACGCCAGGCCGTCTTCCAGACTCATCACGCCGGCGACGCAGGCTGCCGCATATTCGCCGACGCTGTGACCTAGCACGATATCCGGCACGACGCCCCACGACCGCCACAATTCGGCCAGCGCGTATTCGAGGGCAAATAGCGCCGGCTGCGTATACTGCGTCTGATGAATGAGCGCGCCAGGATCGTCCGGTGGCGAAATCGCTTCAGCGGGCGGGTAAAGAACGTCAACAAGCGATTGCCCGCCCCAGATGCCACGCAGAATTGCATCGCACCGATCCATCGCCCGCCGAAACACGGGCTGAGATTCAACCAGGCCCCGGCCCATGCCAACGTATTGCAATCCCTGGCCGGTAAACAGAAACGCCACCTTGGGCCAACCGAGTGTCCGAACGGTGGCTTGCCTGAGACCTGCCGGCCGCTGGCCAGCCGCGAACGACGCGAGTTGCTCGCGAAGGTGAACACGATCCGGGGCGGCGATCGCGGCCCGATGATTGAAGTCAGCACGGCCCGTGTTTCCGGAATAACACACGTCGGCAGCCGTGCCATTCGGGTGCTCGTCAAGCCAGGCGGCCAATCGCTCGGCCTGCCGCGCCAGCGACGATTCGGTCTTGCCCGAAAGCTTCAACACGTGCCATGGTCGCTCCGGGGAGTCCGCCGCGGTCGGCGACGTATTCTCTGGCCTGATTGCCGCCGCCGACTCGAGAATCAGATGCGTATTCGTTCCGCCAAAGCCGAACGAACTGACACCGGCCCGGCGTGGCTGTTCGCCGCGAGGCCAGGCGACCGGTCCCGTTGGAATCGCCAGCCGGGTGCCATCCAAGGTGATATGGGGATTGAGCTTTTCGAAATTGGCTTGCCGTGCGAACTCGTCGTGTTGCATCATCAGCACGACTTTGATCAACCCCGCCACGCCCGACGCCGTCTCCATATGCCCGACGTTGGCCTTGACGCTCGATACATAACAAGGCGGCTTGGCATCAGTCGCCGCGTGGAATACCTCACTGAGCGCCTGCATCTCAATCGGATCGCCCAGCGGCGTGCCCGTGCCATGCGCTTCGATGCAGTCGATGTCGTCGGGCGTGAGGCCTGCTTGCTTCAAGGCACCGCGAATACACTCCACCTGCGATTGACTGTTCGGCGCGCTGATCCCCGATGTGCGGCCATCTTGATTCACGCTCGTGGCCCGCAACACGCCAAGAATCTGGTCGCCATCGCGCTCGGCGTCCGCCAGTCGCTTGAGAAACACCAACCCACAGCCTTCACCTCGCACGTAGCCATTCGCACCGGCATCGAAAGGACGGCAGACTCCATCGGGCGACAGCATGCGCGCTTTGGAGAAGGCGATCGTCGTCTCCGGCGTGAGAATCATGTTCACGCCGCCGGCCAGCGCTGCGTCGGACTCGCCACGCCGCAAGCTCTCGACCGCGAAATGAATTGCCAGCGACGAGCTGCTACAGGCCGTGTCGACCGATGCACTCGGCCCGTGAAAATCAAAAACATACGACAGCCGGTTGGCGGCAATCGACAGCGCGTTGCCCGTGCCCATGTGGGCGTCGATGTGCTGGAAATAGTCGTCGTACGGCATGCACACCTTCGAATAGTCGGTTCCGCCGATGCCGACGAACACGCTGGTCCGTGTGCCCGCCATCTGGTCCGCCGGCCGGCCGGCGTTTTCCATCGCCTCCCAGGCGACTTCCAGCAGCAGCCTCTGTTGCGGGTCCATGCGGGCCGCTTCACGAGGCGTGATGCCGAAGAACTGCGGGTCGAACTGGTCCGGCTGGTGGATCAGCGCCGCCCAACGCACCGACATCTTGCCCGGCGTCTCGCCCGTGGGATCGTAAAATTCCTCTGGATCCCAACGTTCAGGCGGCACTTCCGTGGCGGCGTTGACACCGTCGCGAATCAGCCGCCAGTAGGCCGTCAGATCGGGTGCGCCGGGAAAACGGCAGGCCATGCCGATGATCGCGATCGGCTCGGCTGCCGGATGGCGGTCCTTGGCCAGCCGCGTCTCCAACAGCTTCCGCTGGGCGGGGGAAAGTTCGGCCAGTCGTTGTGCCAGATCGCTCATGGAAAGCTCGATTGCCCCGACCAAATCGCCCAAAAAACTCACTTTACCGAAACCTCTACAGGCTAACAGCTTGGGCGGCGCAAGTAAACTCTCGGTGGGATAAGCCTTAGCCGCATCGTGGCGTCCTTGCCGTCCGCCGTTCTGGTCTTTATAGTAGTTTTCATGTGCAGCCTAATCCCGCGCCGGTTGGCGTGGAAACGGGGGACCCAACGTGTCTGCCTGCGATGGCGGACGCTGGGGCGTGGATCCGCAAGATCGGATCGGGGGACTTTCAAACCCTAGCCCGGCAGCTAACCTCGTCGGCTGGCCCGAACGCGTGTCTCGGGCCTGTGTTGAAAGGGTACTTCCGCCGTGGAATGATGCGAGGCACGCGGACCAACCGTCCGCCTGGGGCATCCGTAACGCCGCGATCCGGCACGGGTTGTTCTGCCGCCGACGTCATTCCATCAAGCGACCAAGCGCCCCGTGTGCTTTTCGGGATATTGGTCTCAGGTTGCTTTCCATGCCTTCCGCAAAATCAGCGGGCTCGAAGGGGCCGGTCGCAGGCCGCGCTGCGCAGATCGTCGTCGTCAGCAGCGTGATGTTCACGTTCATTTCGTTCTGGCGCACGGCGGCGGTCGTCCTCTGCGACATGTCGAGCACCATGTATTACGTCGGTGCGATTGTCGAAAGCGCCGTCGGCCGGGCGGCCCCGTGGTTCATCCTGGCCGTGTTGTTGTTCAGCTATGCGATGCGGGCGGTGTACATCGAGAGCTGCGCGCTATTTGTCCGCGGCGGGGTCTACCGCATCGTGAAGGAAGCGATGGGCGCGTTCTTTGCCAAAGTGGCCGTGTCTGCCTTGTTGTTCGACTATGTCCTCACCGGGCCAATCAGCGGCGTTTCGGCTGGCCAATACATCGTGGGCCTGGTACTCGAAACAACCGTGCGTTTCTCCGGTGTTGAAATAGACGAGTCCACCCGTCAAGCGATCAAGAGTTGGGGCTCCGTGGCGATTGCCTGCGCGGTCACCCTGTATTTCCTGCGGCAGAATTTGCTGGGGATTCACGAGTCGAGCGGCAAAGCGCTCCGCATCATGATCGCCACGACCGTGATGGCTGCCATCGTGCTTGTCTGGTGTGTAGTGACGCTCGCCTACCGCGGGCCGACGAATGAGTTCCCCACCTGGAAGCCTGACCTCAGCCTGAAAGTTGAAGTTACCGAGACCGGCCAAAGCGTGCCAAAACTGGACCCCGTGACGGGCGAGCAGCAGGATCCGCTCGGCTGGATCGGCCGTTTTCCCGGCGCTGCCGAACCACTGCGGAGTACCACCAATTGGCTTAGCATCCTCGGCGTGATTGGAATCGCGATGGCCTTTGGACATTCGATCCTGGCCATGAGCGGGGAAGAAACGCTCGCCCAGGTCTATCGCGAAATTGAATCGCCCAAGCTGCCCAACTTCAAGAAGGTTGGGTTCATCGTGTTTGCTTACAGTCTGGTGCTGACCGGCTCCATGAATTTTCTCGCCGTGCTACTCGTACCCGACCATGATCGGATGACCGTTTACTACGACAACTGGATGGGCGGGCTGGCAATGAACGTGATCGGCCCGGTGGCCTTGCGTTTGGTGCTGAATGCTTTTGTGGTGGTGGTCGGGTTTCTCATTTTGTCAGGCGCGGTCAACACATCGATCGTCGGCTCGAACGGCGTGCTAAGCCGCGTCGCGGAAGACGGCGTTCTTCCCAGTTGGTTTCTCCGGCCGCATTCCCGCTTCGGCACGAATTACCGACTTCTGTACCTGATTACCGGCCTGCAGCTTTTCGCGATCCTTGCCAGCCGCGGCGACGTACTCTTGCTCGGCGAGGCGTATGCGTTTGGCGTCGTGTGGAGCTTCGTGTTCAATACGCTGTCGATGGTGATCTTGCGGTTCAAAAAGCGTGGACCGCGTGATTTCGTAGTTCCCTGGAACATCCGCTGGGGAGACGTGTACGTTCCCATTGGTCTCACCCTCGTCTTTTTGACGGTTCTTGCCGCCGCCCTTGCCAACCTGGTGACCAAGCCGGTGGCCACGGTGGGCGGCCTCAGTTTTGCCGGCGTGTTTTTCGCTGTCTTTGTGGTAACCGAGCGACTTCACAAGCGACATCGTCGCGGCGAACAACACGAGCATCTCGAACAGTTTAACCGCGCGACCGTGGCGCAGACCTCCGCCGAAAGCCTTGGTTTGACCAAGCCGTATCGAAAGCTGGTGGCCATTCGGTCTCCGCGCAATCTCTTCATGCTGGACAAGGCGCTCGCCGACACCGATCCGGAAACGACCGACGTCGTGGTGATGACCGCCAAGGTCGAACTGCCCGGTGCCGATGCGCCAAGCGACGACGCACTCGATACCTACGACCAACAACTACTCACGGCCGTAGTGAACCGCGCCGAGCGACTTGGTAAATCCGTTTCGCCGCTCGTGGTTCCCACGAACAACGCCTTGCATGCCGTTCTCCAAGTGGCGAAGGACTTGCCCGCCCAAGAAATCATTCTCGGGGCGTCCAACATCTACACAGCCGAAGAACAACTCGACCAAATCGCGTTCTATTGGATCAGCCTGCATGGCGGCATTCCCCAGGGCCTGACCGTCCACATCGTTAGCGCCGACCGAACGGTTGCGTTCGACTTGCACGAAGGCAATCGCATTCCCACCGCCGCCGAACGGAAAGCCCGATCGGTCGCCGAGTTGCGCGCCGCCGGGATCGGTATCCAGCGAGTCCTGCTGGCTCACGACGGCACGATCGCCAGCCACGACATCTTTGAATGGATGCTCACGATGTTGGCCAGCGATGTCGCGCTCGACATGGTACCCGTCGCGCCGCCGGATTCATCGCTGCTGGGCGACCGCGCTGCGATTGAAAAGGACCAGCAGCGGGCCGCTCAATTGGGTCGCACCGTTCAATTGCTGGCCGAGGCCAATCAATCGGGGCCTGATATCGTGCGATTGGCTGCCGAGGGAACCTATGACCTCTTGGTGCTGCCGTGGTCGGAAGAAACCTGTGCCGAGACCGCTCCTGGAAGCGGCCATTGGAGCGATTACGTGCGACAGCACTCGCCGTGCAGCATTTTCCTGGCGGTTCACCCGGCGATTTCGCGCGAGATTGTCGCGTAAGCGCGCGGGGGCACGGAACGGCACGGAGGCACGTTCCCTACTATCAGCAGTCTGTCAGGAACCACTAGCGCCGGCGCATCGCGCGGTCGATGTCGCGTTGCGATTCGCGGTGTTTCATCGCGTCGCGTTTGTCGTGCTTCTGTTTGCCGCGGCAGATGCCCAGCAGCACCTTGGCCCGGCCTTGCTTGAAGTACATCTTCAGCGGCACGAGCGTGAGGCCCCTCTCATAGGCCTGGCCGGCGAACTTGCGGATTTCGCGGAGGTGCAGCAGAAGTTTGCGACGCCGCTTCGGCTGATGGTTCAGGTCGTGCGAGTACGAATACTCGGCGATGTTGGCCCCGACCAGCCAGACCTCGTCTCCTTCGACCCGGCCATAGGCTTCGTCCAGCGAAAGCAGCCCGCCGCGCAGACTTTTCACTTCGCTGCCGACCAGCACGATGCCGCACTCGAGCGTGTCGAGCACAAGATAGTTGTGCCGGGCCTTGCGATTGTCGGCGATGACGCGCTCGTTCTTGTCGTCGGAGCCGGCTTTCTTCGATTTCTTGTCTTTCTTGGCCACGAATGGGGGGGCATGTCGAAGTGTCGGATGGGCATCGCCCACCGAAATGTTCATGCGTAGACCTTGATGGACGGCGCCCACGCTACGCGTT
This sequence comes from Planctomycetota bacterium, assembly GCA_022615465.1. Classification (GTDB taxonomy): domain Bacteria; phylum Planctomycetota; class Planctomycetia; order Pirellulales; family Lacipirellulaceae; genus JAKEGR01. The sequence goes on from JAKEGR010000238.1 coordinate 9,795, forward strand.
ACTGATAATCTGCTTCCGAAAGTGGTGCAGCGTTGCGGAAAATATCTATCGCGCCACCAATGTCGTTATGGTCAACTGGATTGTCGCTCTTGCGACCGTTCGGCGTCATCAACTGCTGATAAACCACGTAGTCGATGTCCTCGCGCAAGAACTGGCCGTGCCCGTCGCAAAAGGCCACATTTGCCCCGCTGCCATGCGCACTGGCCGGTCGGGCAAATCGCGGAATTCCCGGATCAAAATCGACCATGTCCTCGACATTGCCGTTGATCCGCTCCTGGTCGGCAATCGTGTTGCCAGGCACCGGGTTGTCATTGACGACCCAGACCATGCCGAGTTGTTGTTCATTTCCGAACAGCCAGGAGAACCACGGTGGGCCAGGATTGAGAGGTTCGTATGTTTTTTGGATGTTTTCCGCGATCATCAGCGTCGTTCCGGCGCCATCCTTGATGGACCCCATCCGCATCTTGGGACCTTTCGTGCCTTGCCGATCATACTCAGCCAGGTCGAAAAACACGCCATTGTCGACCGTGTCGCCAAAGCCTGAGGGATTCAAGAAATTGCCGCTGCCGTCGCGGTCCCACGCGCCCGCGTTGACGACGTATGTCAGGCCGGCCAGATCAGGCTGGGA
>JAKEGR010000239.1 GCA_022615465.1 Planctomycetota bacterium
ACCTCCTTCCCCTCCAGCGTCACCTTGCCGTCCTTCGCCAACTCATGGGTGACGTCTTTCTTTTCAGGGGGAGCATTCCGCCCGCCCGTGGTGACGGTCAAAGTGATGCTGTTCTTCTCCGGATCGACCGACTTCAAGGGGGCCCTCAGCGTCTTGCCCGTTTCGCTAAGGCTGACGGCGGTCGTCTGGTCGGCGGACAACTTGACGGTAATGCGGCTGCCTTGTTTCAAGTCGCTGGCCTTGGCCGGTTTGCCGTCCCGCAGGACCTCGACATCCTTGGCCAGTTCGTACGTCGTCTCTACCTTGCCTGTCGCGCGATTGGAGGTTGCGACCGTGACGGTGTTCCCGGCGACGTCCACCCCTTGCAGCGTCCCGCTCAGGACGTTTGCTGGATTTCCGCGCTGCCGCGGGGCGTTATTGGCTCCGGCACCAATTTTCACCGCGAGCGTAGGATTCTCTTGGTCGGCCCAGATGGACAGGGTGATGCCGACCGTGATTCCGTTGATTCGCGGCGGCAGCTCAATCTTCGTTTTGTCCTTGTCAATCGTGAACTCGCTCCGCTTCACTCCGTTGCGCGCCGTCGTTTCCAGTGTGATCGTCTTCCCCGGCTCGTAGGCCACAATCTTGCCCGTGACGGTGGGCGCTGCGGCTGCCGGAGCAGCGGGACGGTTCTCGTTTCGCACGCGCTGTGCAATGGCGCCATCGGCAGACACCAACAGCAAAAATGCACCGAGGACAACGAGGTTTCCACAGGTCGTTCGCATCGTTCGACTCCTGTCAATCAAAAGAGAGTGGTTAGTGTGGTTTAGGGTTTGCCGCTAACTGACTGCTCAATGGCCTGAGAAAGCGCGTCCAAGCGTTCGCGGACCAGCTCGTCTCTCCGGTCGGCCAGCCGCTGATGCCGACCCTGCGCGCGGCGGACCTGAGACTCCAGACGCTCCACGTCATAGGCCGAGGTTTCAATCTGTACGTCGACAAGCTGCTGGACGGTTTGCTCCAACTCGGCCCGCAGTCGCTCGGCGTCCGCGGGCTGGCGGACCAACTGCGAAGTTAGCAGATGCGTCTGGGTTTCCAATCGCCACATCTGCAGTGCCAGATTGTAGCGCTTCGGGTCTTGCTGGCGGATCGTAGCCAGTGTCTCGCTGGTCCAGAAAAAATCGCAGATCGCCCGCTGATATTCCGCGGACTGGCGGATCTTGAGATCCTCCAGCACGGGCAGCAGTTCGGGAAGATTCGCACGCACAAAAGTCAACGCCGCAGCCTCGCGCTCCGGAGTAAATGTGATCGAGCGAGGTGCGGCCTTCGTGAGGTGCATTCCGTCAGGCGTGCGCGTCTCCGCGTCTCGTGCCACGGCGCCGCGCGTGCCGGATGGCCGCGGCACCCCGGGGCGCTGCTGAGCATGGACCATGGTTAACGATATGGCGAGCACCGCCACAGGCATCAGCCGGAAAGTATTTCGGACGATCATGGTCTCTCTCCGTTGGCGGGATGGCGTATGCTTGCGAAGACCCACGACGGGACTTCCGTCGTCAGTAGCGAATCGTCGGCGTCGTCCGCCCGCGGGATGGGTTCGTCCAGCCAGCGTTCAAGTTCCGCCGCGGTCGACTCATGGTCCGCTTGCAGACGAGCAAAGACCAGCACATCGGCGGGCGGACGAGAGGCGTTCGGATGAATCGCTGCCGGCTGCGGCGCGTTGTTCGGATCGGAAGGACGAGACGCCAGGATGACGATCAGTGCGGCGGCCGCCGCACCAATGGCCATCCAGCCCAGCGGTTGGGCGGCCCGGCCGAAGGAATGTTTCAACGGTCGGACGACAGGCGAGGTCGGCGGCGGCATGGCCTCGCGTAGACGCTGCGTCAACCCCACCGCCCGACTGACTGCCAGGCGGGCCGCTTGATCGTCGGCCAAGCCGGTCTCGAAGGCGGCGGCTTCATCCGGAGCCATTTCCCCGGCTACATAACGAAAGGCGAGCAGGTCCAATTCTTCAGGCAGCAATGCTATTCCTCCAACAAGTGAGCCAGCGCTTGAAGCGCCCGGCGCATTCGCGTGAGCACGGTTCCCAGCGGACAGCCCAACTCGTTTGCAATGGTTTGGAAGGTCTGATTGCGATACACCCGTCGTTCAATAACGTCGCGCTGAGCCGCCGGCAAAGCGGCAAGTGAGCTTCGCACCGCATCAATTGCCTCACGTCGCATGGCTTCGGTGTCTGCCGTTGGCGGCGAGCGGTCATCCTGCCAGACCGGACTCCTCCACAATTCGGCCAGCGCCGCGTCTTTCCGGATTCGCCCGCGGCGAAAGGACATGGCCTCATGATAGGCGACCGTGAACAGCCACGATTTCGCCGTGTCCAGGCGGATGGATGGCCAGTTTTCCATGAGTTTGAGGAACACTTCCTGGAGCACATCGTCAGCATCGGCCCGGTTGCGGAGCAGTCCAAGCAGGAACTGGTTGAGGGGCAACCGCTGCTCGCGCAACAACTCCGCCAGCGCAATGTCGCCACCGGTGGGCTGGCCAGACGTTGATTCCGCCACATTCAGGGACGCTCCGTCATTTTGCAACCGATGATCCTCAATCACATTAGTCACCGAGTACTATGCGCCTCACGGTTCGATTATTTCACACTGTTTGACGGTTTGGCGAAAAAGGCACTTTTTGACACGATTCTCAAGACAGTTCCTTGGCCTCGCCTTGGCCCTATATCTTGGATTGACAATCGGCTGAACCACGATATCTTGTAGGCGTTGCTGGTTTTGCCGTACAGCCGTGTGCGGCGACGAAGAGGGAACTCCGGTGAAAAACCGGGACTGCCCCGCAGCGGTGAGCGGAAACGAAAGCCGTCATGAAGCACTGGCTCGAGTGAGCTGGGAAGCGATGGCCGGTAGGCTCGATTCTACTTGAATCGGTCGTCCGCAAGTCCGAAGACCTGCCAGCGATCGAGTGATTGGACTTCCATTATCGCGTCAGCCGGATGCTGGCCGGTCCAGTTGCTCTATCCACCGGACCTTCGTGGGAAAGGGCGGCCGAGGACAATGCAGACATTCAATTTGCCCCTGCGCCTCAATCGCGCACCATCCCTCGCTATTGTTCCGCCCAGCAATGTCGGCGCGAACCGCACGTCAGCGAATTCGGGCGACCCTCGCCGCATCTTGCTCGCGATCTGTTCGGTGATTTCACAATCTTGTGGCCGCG
>JAKEGR010000240.1 GCA_022615465.1 Planctomycetota bacterium
AAGTGTCCGAGAAGGAGCCTGAATATGGCGACAACAAGGAGAACGCGGAGTCGCCGTAACGAGCCAGTTGCTTGTCGATCTAGCGATTGCCAGGAAGGTGATTTATAATCGGATGGCCGCCTGCGTGTCATGGCGGCACATTCCTGCAAACCCCCGGGGCACCACTCTCATGGCTGATCCACACCCAAAGCTCAGTGAAGTTGCCTGGCAGGAATTATTTCCCTGGCTGGTTCTGGCCCGGTCGATCCGTATTGCCCTCTCGGTTCGCGTTCTCGTATTGGGCGCGATCGGAATCATCGCCTTGACGATGGGATGGCGCGTCATCGGGATTGTCTTCCCCGTCAATGAGGATCCGGTAATCCAAGCGTGGCGGCCCCTGGCCAATCGATGGGTCTGGGATAATTCGCCAGAGTTTGCAATCGCGATGTCGGCTCGCAGCGCGTCAGAGATTTTTCTGTCTGCTTCGGAGGGATTGGCGGAAGCGCCGGTCACCTTGTGGGTGCATCTGACCCGACCGTTTGTCGACATGTTTCGGGGAGATCTAACGCCACTGGGGTTCTTGCACTTGCTGCTCTGCTGCATCTGGGAATTGTTGGTGTGGGGACTTATCGGGGGGGCGATTACTCGAATTGCCGCACTCAAGTTCGCCCGGGATGAAGCACTTGGTTTCACGGAGTCGCTGCGTCAGGCTGCCGCGAAATTGTGGTCGTATTGCGCCGCCCCGCTCATTGCGCTCGCCGGGGCTGCTGTGTTCGCGGTGCAACTCATGCTGCTTGGTCTGTTGATGCACGTGGATCTATTGGCGATGCTGGTAGCGCTGGCCTGGCCGTTTGTGCTGTTGCTGGGGTTGCTCATGGCGATCCTGCTGATCGGGGCGCTTGTTGGTTGGCCGCTCATGTGGGCGACCGTGAGTGTGGAGGGGACCGACGCTTTCGACGCGCTGAGCCGCAGTTATGCCTATGTCTACCAGCGGCCATTGCGGCTGTTGTGGTATGTGTTCTTCGCCGCGTTGTTGGCGGCGCTTAGCATGTTCGTGGTGAAGGCGTTTGCCGCGTCGGCGATTGCACTGGGCGACTGGTCCATTAGCTGGGGACTCGATCGAGAAACGATGGCCGAGGTGGTGGTTCCTCCCGGCGCTGTGCGTGACCTTCCTCAGCTCCCACCACCGGCCGAGGCGACCATACCACCCGCCACGGCCGATGCCGTGGCAGGCGACAAGGAACTGGCGGAAACCGCCGCGAAACGCGCCCCTAGATTGCTGGAGAAAGTGGCTCGGCGGGCGATCTTTTTTTGGAAATCGCTGCTGGCTGCGCTCGCGGCCGGATATCAGGCGGGTTTCTTATGGGTATCCGCGGTTGGGGTCTATCTGTTGCTGCGGCGCGATATCGACGGCGCGGAAATGGATGAAGTGTTCATCGAGCAGGAAGCAGATCGTGGCTTGCCGGTCTTGAAAGAAGACGCGACGACAGGCGTTCCGGAAGTTACACCAGGCAGTTCCACGGTGCCGGGAGACACGGGGCGGTCTGATCAATCGCTTCCGGTACCCCCTTGATCGGTGCCAGTTTGCCCTATTCCAACACCCCTCATTCAGATGGCCCCTTTGCCACGGTAGCCGTCGCTGATTTGAATGGCCTGTTCCATCGGTACGACAAATACCTTTCCATCGCCGATGTGGCCTTCCTTGCTGGTGCGGGCCACTTCCTCCAGGCATTCGACCGTTCGATCGACGAAATCGTCATTGACGGCAATCTCCAGGGCGATCTTCCGCAGCAGGTTCGTCTGATACTCGTGGCCGCGGTAGTTCTCAAGATGCCCGCGCTGGCGGGCGTAACCCATCGCGTCACAAACCGTCATTCGCGTGACATCGAGCCGCGCGAGAGCCTGTCGCACCGCATGGAGCTTGGTGGGCTGGATGACGGCAAAGATCATTTTCATGGCAGCAGTCGCCTGGCATGCCGTGTTAGGGTGGATGAGACGGAATATCAGTTTAGAGTATTTCCGGAATTACGATAGCCCAGGACTTTCGGACAGCGGCGGGGACCGGATAATGGTCACTGCAGGAGGTCCGAAGGATGAGCGAGTTATTGCAGGAAGTGGCCCCTTGTCGGCGACAGTTTATTGAGGAGTTCAAGCGGGATGCGGTGCGGCTAGTGCCCGTGGCAGCGGTGGGCATTAGCGACCAGACGATGCGGGCCTGGCGAGCCAAGGCGTCTAGACAGTTCACGGACGGCTGCCGGACCACAAAGCTGGTCAGAACGACTTACATTTTCTTGATAACTTGCTCTGGCTCCCATGGTTACTCATCTTCTCGATGACCAAACCCGTGTTCGATGTCAGCTTCATATTGAGTCGTTATCCGGAAGACTGCCAGCCGCTCCATGTGGAACCGTTGGGTTCCGCCGGTGGAATGAGCGGGGCCGTATTCTGGCGCATTACCGCGCGACGCGGACTCCTGGCCTTGCGACAATGGCCCGCCGAGCACCCAACCGCGAACAGATTGCATTTTATCCATGCGGTGCTACAGCACGCCGCAGCGCGCGGAATCCAATTCCTGCCGGTGCCAATCGCCACCTCCGATAGGCATTCATTTGTCCTGCACGGCGGGCACTTATGGGAATTGGCGAAATGGATGCCGGGAGCAGCAGATTACCTCCAGACGCCAAATCCGACGAAGTTGCAGCGAACGTTCACTGCCTTGGCGAGGTTTCATGTGGCAACTGCCGATTTCGATCGTGGCCGAGCAGGCGTTCTTGGCGTTGGCCACCTGGCCGATCCTGCTCCACAAGCAACTGCAAGTCCGGTTCTTGGGATTGGCATCGGCGCGTCTCCCGGGATTGCGCGGCGGCTAGCTGCTTTGCGCGGATTGTCTTCCGACGAAACGGCCAGGCTGTCGCGTGCCATCCACGAGACAGCATGGCCGGAGCTTGTCCCGTTAGCACGGTCGTTCGTCGTATCGCTGCCGCGTGTCTTGCCGGCCGCTATCGCGTGCCTGGTTCCCCTGGCCTCCGTGCCGCTGCCGCTCCAGCCGTGCCTGCGCGATGTGTGGCACGATCATGTGTTATTCGTCGGCGATGAGGTTTCGGGCATCATTGATTTCGGCGCAATGAGCATCGATGCGCCGGCCGGCGATGTCGCACGGCTGCTAGGCAGTCTCACCAGGAATGATACCGAGGCTTGGCAAACGGGCCTCGATGCCTACGGCGCTGTCCGGCCGCTGTCGGCCGATGAGCTGCGCGCGGTGACGGCGTTCGACATGAGTGGCATGGTGCTCGCCGGCTGCAACTGGATCCGCTGGATCTACCTCGAAGACCGGCAATTCGAAAACCACTCGCAGGTTGTCGAACGCTTTCGTCAGATTGTTTCTCGATGTGAGTTGGTTTTCGGCATGTGAGCAGCCGTGTTTCCGTGGCCTGCAGGATGGTTGGGCTTGATTCCTCGGGGCAGACCGCACTGGCCTTGAAGTGGCCGAGCACGATAGAATTGCGTCAGCCCCACTTGCCACCGCGAATCTTCCGCCGGGTGTCGCGCTACTTGTCCACCAGGAACTCGGCTGTTTGAATGACCGGGGAGTCCGATGAGGAATCTCGACGTGCGCCGTCTAAGAATTTCCCTGATTGCGATGGTGGGGGTGATCGCGGGAACCGGTATCGCATTGGCACAACCGGGTCCGCCGGGACAGCAGGAGCCGCAGCAGTTCGGCATCGTCGGCGCGTTCGAGCAGCAGAATGAGGATGAGCCGGTCTCGTTGAGCTCTCAATTCACCGCGGCTAGAGCAGATCGTCCGGCCATGCTGATGATCTCGGCCAAGATTGTCC
>JAKEGR010000029.1 GCA_022615465.1 Planctomycetota bacterium
GGCATTTGACGAACTCCTCCAATGCGTCGGCTGGCCGGCGCAGCGACTCGTGTTCGAAATGGTTCGCGAGGGCACGACGCTCGATGAACAGGAATTCCGTCGCCAAGTCAGAGTCAACGACTCCCCGACACGCAAATCGACTCGGATGCAGTTTGCGAACCGGGTCGAGCGTGACGCGAAATCAGCGAGCCGAGGATGCCCCGGCCCTTTCCCAGAGGGGGAGTTGTTACAGTCCCCTACGCCTTGCCACGTCGCGAGACCGCTTTTCGTAACGGCGGCCGCACTCGATGGTGATATGGATCGTCCGTTTCAATTTGGCAATGGTAGATTTCGATCAGCCGCAATAGGGCTGCCTCGGCCGCCGGCGTTTCCAGGCTTCCGCCAACAAACCGCTCGCGGTCGAGCACGGCCCGCAGTCGCAGCAGTTCCCAGCGCCAATTGTGCTTTGCCCAAGCAGGCATGCGAGAGTCAACGTGCTCCGCGAGCCGATCAGCGCGTTGTGCGGCTTCAATATCGACTGGCTGTTTGCGATACGAAAGGGCTGCGTTGGTCTCCACATTGTCGATGAGTGCCAGAATGTCTGCGGCGTCGCTCGTGCCGAATTCATAGGCGATGTACTCGGTAAGCGTTTCGCGTGCTGTACGATCTGGGTCCCAATAGAATTGAGCGACGATGGCTTTGTTGATGTCCTCGTAGATGCCCTCGCTATAAGGGAATCCTCCGGACACCTTCTGCCTGACTTGATCCCACAAACGTTGGAAGCGACGAGGCAGGGGATTCGCCCCGAAGCCGCCCCACGGCCAATTGCCCCACATACTGATTTCCGGAAAGTTAAGCAGCGGCAAGCTGCCCGGCACACCGACGTCGAGCGGATACCGCGGATAGTCTTCGTGGGAATCGGCGAGAACGTAATCAACCCAACCGCCCTCTTTGGCCAACGCGTCGGATAGCCCTTGCCACTCGCCTTCTGGCGGAGTGTCGAACATCCAGGTGCTCAATACCGTTTTCATTTTGGGAAAGTAACTGCGGCCAAGATGGGCGAGTTGCCTCGACAGCTTCAAGAACCCATTACAGCCCCAGGGCTGACACTGCTGGCATGCGCAGCCCCCTTCATCGTATGGCCAGAACATCAGAATATCGATTTCTGCCCCGGCCATTTTCTTGAAGAACGTTTGCGCATTTTCCAAAATGTACGCGAGTCCATCCGGTTTGCTGGGGCAAATCGGGTGACCGCTGTTCCCGCGGCGGCCGGTCGGATCGGGCAGCCGAATCGCGCGAATATTCTGCGGGGCGTTGATGAACCACGTATTGTTCATTCCAGTCGCAAACTGCAGCCCTAGCTCATGGGCTGTCTTGGCGTATTTGCGAAGCATCGCAATGGCCGCATCCGCCTCCGGATCCTGCCAATCCTTGATGTTGATAGTCGGGAAGCTGAGCTTGATGGCATTCACTCCCCACAGAGCGATATCTGCTGTGTACCGGGTGATTTCCGCTTGCGAGGCCTGGTGGTACCAGTTGTGGAAGTGGGAGGCGAAATACATCCCACGCAATGTGCCACGCGGCTGCGAAGTACCCCGCCAACTAGAGGGCAGGAATTGGCCGTTGTACTTGCTTGTTCGCAGGAATTTGCCAACGCCGTACAACAAGCCGCGTGGTGAACCGCCGGCGATTCGCATGTTGCCCCCTGCCTCGTCGATCAGAAAAGCGTCGCTAGGAAGGCTGGGTTGTACCGTCAATACGATACGCGCGTCGCTTTTTCCAGCTACCACTCGCGTCGCACAGCGGCATTCGATACGGTCCCGCAGAATGCTGAACGTTTGTGCGACAAGAGCGTTATCGAGTCCATCGACGCGAACCGAAAGTTCCTGTCGAGAGGATTCGCTGTTGGCGGTTGCACCTTCTCCACGCGCTGGGGCGCCTGCCGGCATTCCAACACCGAGGGCCGCTACACCGGCACGCTTCAAGAACGATCGTCGATCCCACGAATTCATCGGACTGTTACTCGCTTACTGCATTTGAGAACAGATTGGAGATTTGCCGACAGCTCTCGATCACGGCCATCACCCGTTCGTCGGAAGTGCCGGCCTCGATGTCTGCAAATACCATATCACAGGGACCGTACTCATGGGCGATCTTTTTCAAATCGGCATCTATCGCCTCGAGTGGCAGACCTAAGCTGGAATTCGTTGGCCTCCGTGAACACCGATTCGCATCAGGGATCGGGCCGCGATCCGCTGGGCGAAGGCCGGCACGGCACCGACTGGGTATACTGGCAGCCGGAAATGGCCACCGACAAACCCTTCCATCCGTTTGCATCCACCGGCAACAGGACGGCGACGCCCTTCCTCGTCCTTTGAAGACGACGCCCGGTACACGCACGGCGTCGGAGAGTGGGCCGTGGCCAAGCGTCCGTGCTCCTCGGCAGCCCAAATCGGCTTGGTTTTCAGGTGTTTTTTAACTCCGGCGCCGGAGTTAACCTGGCCGGCGCCGCTGGCCGAATCACGGGGGGCCACTGTGGGAATCGGGCAACGACAGATCGACCACAACCGGGTAATGGTCCGAGGTGTCGAGCGACACACTGTGGCAGATGA
>JAKEGR010000241.1 GCA_022615465.1 Planctomycetota bacterium
AGCCCCATTTGGCCTGAGGAACAGCGGGCGCCAAGCATGACCGATATGCGAGTGAAAGTCCGCGAGGCCCGCGCGGGAGATGCCAACGGGGTCGGTCCGGCGCGCCTGCTCGTGCAGGCCAACGGCGACGCGACTCACGAGCACGTTGTCGCTGCCCTTGATGCCGGCTCCGCCGTCGGCATGGAAGATATTCGGTTAATGAGTTACGAGGAAGGCGATCTATAAGCCTCTACACTCCGTAGGATCGATAGACATTCTTGGACCACTTTCTGACAGCTGCTATTGATGAAGACCCATGTCAGTTGACAGTTTTATCGCGGAGTTGCAGGAGCGAAAGCTGATTTCCGATCAGCTCGTTGTGAAGCTGCGCGAAAAACTCGCGGAAGCGGAGCGGCCCTTGTCGGTCCGAGCGGTCGCCAAGTTTTTGGTCCAAAAGAAACACTTGTCCCAGCGGCATGCCAACGAAGCGCTCGACGCCCTGGCGGCCCAGGGGGAAGATGTCGACGCGGTACCATCTTCCCGGCCGATGAGCGATGATGTCGCAGGCGATGCGACGATGGTGGAACCCGTCAAGAACACTCCCCTTCCGTCTCCGCCAGCACATCCTGACGAAGACCAGAACGATGACGACGAGGATCCGGATAGCAGTTCGATCTTCGCTCCATTCTTGAGAAAGATTCACAAACGCAAGGAAGTCGGCCCTGCGCCTTTGCCAGAAGAGTCAGATGACATACAACTCGTGCCACTCGACGAGGAGCCGCCGGAGCCGGTTGTGCCACCCGACCCGTCGCAGCTCTCGCAGGTAAAGGATCTTGCGGAACTCAGCGCATCCAAGGCGTCTCTGGAGTTGCATCCGGAGTTGATGTCCGATCCACTCGTGGCGGATGTCAACCTTGTGGCGCACAACTCGACCCTGCGGCCTGAGTCGAGCATCAAGCTCAAATCGGCCAAGGCGCATTCCAAGGCAGCAAGAGAGGCATCCAAGCGGGCTTCCAGATCCTCCAGTCGCAGTGAACAGGGATCCTTAAGAAAACAACGAAAGCCCAAGAACGAATGGGATTCGCCGCTGATTCTTGTCGGCGGCGGCGCCTTGATCTTGCTGATCTTGTGCGGCCTGGCGGTGTGGTGGTTGCTCAACTGGGAAACGGGGGATGAAAAGCTCCGCCTGGCCCGTGAAGCTCGCGACACCGGCGCTTACACCCAAGCAACGAAATTGTACGAAGATTTCCTCGTTGTGCATTCTCGTCATGCGGAGGCCAGCACGGCGCGCGTCGAGCTTGCGATGGTGCGACTGCGCCGCGACACGGCGCCAGGGCGCTACACCGTGGCAATCGAAACGGCTCAAAGGGAATTGGAGGCTATCGAAAAGGAAGTGAAGTTCATTGATGCGCAGGCCGATCTGGCCAGCCTGCTGCCACAAATTGCCGGGGGGCTGGCGAACTCGGCCGAACAAGCGACCGATTCCGCGGAAACCGAGAAACTGATTGAACAGGCGAACGCGGCCCTGGGGCTTTGTGCCAATACGAAGTACATTCCCAAATCACTCCGCGACGAGACGCAATTGGATGAAGTGCATCAAGTGCTGGCCCGCATTGAGCGGCGTCAGCTTTCTCAGATCGATTTGCAACAGGCGATCCACACAATCGAGGAGGCAATGGCCCGCGGCGATGCCCGCGCGGCGTATCTTGCCCATCACCAGGTGATCAACACTCATCCGGAACTGGCTGGCGACAAAACACTCGCGGAGTTGGTTCGCAACATTTCAGCCGCGGAGCAGGCTGCGATTCGCTACGTGTCGGAAGAGCAAGCCGCTGAAATGGCGGATCGACCGACGCCTTGGCAGGCATCGCTGGCGCTGGCGCATCGCCGGACAAGAGCTTCGGCAGACACTCCGGGCTCCGACGGATCGGCGTGCGTCCGTGTCGATGGGGCGCTGTACGGTCTCGATGTGGCCACCGGCCGGCTCCTGTGGCGTCGGTACATTGGCTTTGACACAACCGGCTGGCCGATCAGGATCGGCACCGACGTTTTGATTCGAGATACCACGCACAATGAACTATTGCGCTTGGATGCAGCTACCGGGCAACTGCGGTGGCGTCAGTCGGTTGGTGAACAGTTTGCGCCACCGCTGGTCGTCGGCAATCGTGCGTTTCTGGCCGCCGAATCAGGACGGTTGTACGTACTCGACATGGCGACCGGCACGCGCATGGGCTACCTGCCGTTCGGTCAGCCACTCCTGGTGCCGCCCGCTGCCGATCGGCTCGGAAAACGGATTTACCTGGCCGGCGATCAGTTTAATCTCTACGCCATTGCGATTAGCGATCTTACTTGTCTTGGCGTCTATCACCTGGGCCACTCCAAGGGCAGCATCCAAATCTCGCCGACGCCGGTGCTGGACAAGCTCGCGGTGCTCGTCAACGACGGTGTCGAAACGTGCAATTTCCGCCTGATGTTGCTCGATGAGAGCGGCGTAATTGCCGCCGAAGCGGCGGCCGAGCGAATGTCGGGCCTCGCCACCTGTCCGCCGCTGGTCTCGGGAAGGCGGCTCATTCTGGCTACCGATCGCGGGCAGATGAACGTTTACAACGTCTCCCAGGGGGATGGCGAAAAGGCCCTCACGTTGGTCGCCAAACGCGAAGTAACCAATCGACAGCCCCTTACCCGTCACATGCTTGTCGAAGAGAGCAACATCTGGATTGGTGACAATCAATTGTCGAAATTCACCATTTCCCCCGCCGGCAACCGGTTGCAAGTCGAAAGCATCGACAATAGTTATGAACACGCGACATTCGACCATCCGTTTGAGTTATTCGGCAACACGTTAATTCACACGAATCGTCCCCAGGGGCGGTCCGGCGTCGTTGTTGCCGCCATGAACACCGAGCAGGGCCGAACGCTGTGGGAAACCGAACTCGCCATGCCGCCGGCTTCCTCGCCCGTCGTCGACGAGGCTGTCCGCGCGGTCACGGTGGCGAACGCCAATGGCTACGTATTTCGTTTCGATGAAACAGCCATCAAGACTCGCGTGCAGGACGAGCCGCTACCCGCCCCGTCGATGCCGGCTGGCGCTCCGATCATCACCACCGGAGTCGATTTGGGCGCGGGGCGTGCCGCGTTCTGTGCGCCAGGCAAGTCGAATCAAATCGTTCTCTACGACCCGGCCAATGGAAACCGAACCGTCGAGTGGGTCACGCTGCCCAGCCCACTCGCGTGTGCTGTCGCGCCGTTCGGCGAAGGATTGCTCGCGCCCCTTGCTGTCGGCCAGGTGTTTTATCTCAATCCGCGAGATGGCCGGTCGCTTGCCGATCCATTTCAGCCGCGGCTTCAACCGCGGACAGCCGTCGAGTACAAACCGGCTGGCGTCGTCGGTTCCGAGGGCCGACAGTTCGTGATCACCGATGGTCGTGAGAAGATCTACCTCGTCGCTCGCGTCGACCAGCCGCGGTCCCATTTCGAAGCTGTCTCGGAAGGAAACGTGGGGCCTTTTCCGATCGTATCGCCGATCTTTGTGCTGGGCGAGACGGCGATCGGCATGACGGGGGAATCGAACCTCGTCCGATTCCGTCTGCCGTCGTTGGAGACAATTGGTGAAACCAACATTCCCGGGGTTGTCGCCTGGGGGCCCTATGTGGCTGGCGAGTATCTGGTCGTGGCAACCGCCGACCAGCGGTTGATGGCAATGACAGCAGAAGGCGATATCGCGTGGAGTACGCCGCTGGATGGCGGCGATCTGGCCGGTCCGCCACTGGCCGTTGATGGTGGTCTGGTACTTGCTTTCCGCAAGGGCATTGTTGAGCGGCGCGCCCTGGCCGACGGCCAGCCGCAAGGACGAATCGATGTCGAGCATCCCCTCGCTGCCGGCCCGGTGAGTTTTTTGGGCCGCATTGTGCTGACGGCCGGTGACGGCACGCTCTTG
>JAKEGR010000242.1 GCA_022615465.1 Planctomycetota bacterium
AAGCCGTACGGCAATTGCGCGCCGAAATGCTCGATCTGGATGAGAAGATCAAGTCGGCAGGCCAACAACGGGTCGATCTGGCGCAGGTTCAAACAGAACAGTATCGGGCGCTTGCCGAGGTGCGGCTGGACCAACAAGTTGCCGGACTTGCCGTCTCCAGACTCGATGATGCCAGCCGCCGCGTAGGTGAGTTACTTAAACTCCGCGACCAGGAAATCAAACACTTGCAGGAACAGCTTCAGCAAGGTCACGCCCGGCAAACGGAACTCGAGACGCAGCGGGCTGACCAACAAACACGGGTTGCCGAAGCGTCCTCGGCGCTAGATCGGGCGGAGGCGGCAACCCAAAAGCGATTGAAGGAGGACGAACAGTACCTGCAGCAGTTGGAGAAAGCGCGACGCGCGGACAGCGTCGCAAAACACGCCGAGGAGAAAGCCTCTCAGGCCGACATGGATCGAGCAGCCAAATGTCAGCCATACGAGTCGGATTCGCTGTTCATGTACTTATGGAAACGCGGCTATGGCACTTCGGCCTATTCGGCCAATCCGGTGACGCGGCTGCTTGATTCATGGGTTGCCAGATTATGTGGGTATCACGACGCCCGCCCGAACTATTGGATGCTGAATGAGATTCCCCTGCGACTTGGGGAGCATGCTCGGCAAGAGCGTTCGCAGGCCGATGCGGAATTTGAAGCCCTCCGTGCCGGCGAACTGGCAGCGGCCGAGAAGGATGGTATTCCCGCGCTGCGAACGGCGGTCGAGGAAATGCAGCAACGCGGCGATGCCATGGACGCCGAGATTCAAGAGCAAGAGAAAAGGTACAGCGAACTAAGCGCACGGCAGGCGCAGTTCCTGGCTGGCGAGGATGAATTCTCCCGCGAGTCGGTCGAAGTGGTGATGAACCAATTACGGCACGAGCCACTCTCCGAATTGCGCCGCCAAGCCGAAGCGACGCATGATGACCGTGACAATAAAATCGTCGAACGGCTCGTGGAAGCTGAACAGGAAGTGGCTCGGTTGCAGGACGTGATGGCCTATCACAAGCAGATCCATCAACGACAGTTACGGCGACTCGAGGAACTGGAGCAAGTCCGACAAAACTTCAAGAGTCAACGGTATGACGATATCTACTCCTCTTTTCCCGATGGTGAAGTTGTGGGCGGAGCGATTTTCGAGTTTCTCCGCGGGGTGGCTAGCTCGCGCGAATTATGGGAGGTGATCGGGCGGCAGCAGCGATACCGGCGGATCGAGTCGAATCCGGATTTCGGGAGTGGTGGCATTGGTCTGCCACGCGGCGGCGTATGGCGCTGGCCAGGGCCGAGCAGCGGAGGGGGCGGCGGGATTCGTCGAGGCGGCTTCCGAACGGGCGGCAGCTTTTAACCACGTGTCGCTCTGGCCGCTGATGTAGGTTGTTTGCCGTTTGGCGGAGAGACGCAACCACGTAGCAGCGCCTCTCCAAGACGCAGATGAAGATCGAGTCTCGGAGAGAGTCGAAACAGGAATCTGCTCCCCGTTTATTCGCCTTCCCCACCGCCAGCAATCTTGAGTTTGCCGGTGCCGGGCGAACAGCCGACCTCAAGGCGATAGAGGCCGACCTTGCCTTGGTCATCATCCGAGGCGGTGTACAGGGAGCCACCTGCGTGAATCTCCCAAACAGCGAATGATTACGAAGTGGGGTTTGTACGGGGGAACACGAACTACATTCACTCGTCATCGGGAGACGCGGGATGAGCACGCGACCGGAAGAATTCTGCGATCACAGGCTTGCCCGAATTGCCGCACGCCACGGACAGCGTCAATGCGACCAGCCCGTCTTCGTCGGCATCGATTTCGATGTCGTTCATTGCCAGGAAGATGATCGCGGCGGCGGCACCCGTCCGCTTGTTGCCGTCGAGAAACGGATGGTTCTGCACAATGTGGTATAGGTATGCGGACGCCATCTCGAACAAGTCTTTGTGCAGATATTGGCCGCCGAACGAAGCTTGTGGCATCGCGATTGCCGAATGCAAGAGGCCCGCATCACGCACGCCATCGATGCCCCCGTAGGCCTCGATGAGACTGCGATGCGTCCGCAGGATGCGATCCATGTCCAAGAAATAGGGATTCTCCATGATCGCCTACTCCGCCAGTCGCTTCATCGCGCGACCGAAGCGAGTGTGGATCGTTTCCAGCGATTTCTGAAATTTCTTTTCTTCTTTGGTGTCTCGCACGGGCGTCAGGACGAGGCACTGTCCGTCGCTCATGATTTCAAAGGGCGTTTCCGGCGTGATCCGCAAGAGTTCCAGAATGGGCTTTTCGATCACCAGCGCGTAGCTATTGCCGTGCTTGGTCAGAGTCTTGATCATGGGGGAACTCCGTGGTTAGTACAATGTAGTACAACTGTATCACCTTCCGGCCAAGTTGTCAATTTGCTATCGACGGCTGGTGGGCACAAACGGGGGCAGCGCAAGGCGGAGGAAGGGAGCGAATGAAAGAGTCGTACAACCTGATGCGTCGGATATGGCGCCGGCCAGGGCCGAGCGGCGGCGGGGGCGTCGAGGCGGATTCCGAACCGGCGGCAGCTTTTGACCACGTGTCGCTCTGGCCATCCCAGCGCCGTTCCACCCGTCCTGGTGACCACTTGGTACACAAACGGCCATGCAACGGACGCAATTCCCCTCCTGCCAAGCGGTGGGGGCGCTCGCTGCCATGAGCGATTCCAACGGGATGCCTCGTTACGAGGTCTTCGCCACCTGGAGCACTTCCGTCTTCCCCGGCACGGCTACCGGATAGAAGCCGTTCGCATCGGGCACGACCGGCGGCGCAGCCGCGAAGTCGTACTCAGCCGGCGAGAGATCGACCGTCGACTGAAGCGCTTCGTCCCATTTGACTACCTTGCCCGAATACGTTGCCATCCGGCCGAGGATGGATGTCATGGTGGCGATCGCGCCGTTGTCGCCTTCGTTGTAGACTTCGCCCCGGCGGAGCGCGGCAAACAAGTCGTGATGCTCCTGATGATGCGCATCAACCGGCTTCGCACTGCAACGCCACTTGCCATCCGCCCCTTCGATGCGGCCCTGGCCGATATCCGCCGTTCCCTTCATACCATGGGCGAACTCGTCCACTTCGTTGAAGCAACCGTCGATGTGCCGGCATTGGCTGAACATCTTCGTGCCGTCGGGGTACGTGAACTCGACAAAATGATGGTCAAAGATCTGGCCATATTCCTTGCCCGTCCGCACCTGCCGACCGCCCATGCCTTGGGCCTCGGCCGGGTGCATGCCGCGCAGCCAGTTGCTCACGTCGAGGTTGTGGATGTGCTGCTCGACAATGTGATCGCCGCAAAGCCAGTTGAAGTAGTACCAATTCCGCATCTGGTACTCCATCTCGGTTTGGCTGGGCTGCCGCGGGCGGACCCACAGACCGCCGCTGTTCCAGTAGACGCGCGTATACAAAATATCGCCAATCGCACCGTCCTGCAGCCGCTGGATCGTTTCCTGATAGCGCGGATCGTGATGCCGCTGCAGGCCCACGGCCACCATCAGGTTTTTCTCTTTTGCTTCTTCATTCGCGGCCAGGAAGCGGCGCACGCCCGGCGCGTCGACCGCCACCGGCTTTTCCGTGAAGACATGCTTGCCCGCTTTCACCGCCGCCTCGAAATGAATCGGGCGGAATCCCGGCGGCGTGGCCAGAATCACCAAATCAGCGCCGCTATCAATTGCCTGCTGGTAAGCATTGAATCCGACAAACTGCCGTTCCTTGGGCACATCAACCTTGCTGTCCTTAAGGAGCGGATTCCCTTCCTGACGACCTTTTTCGACAAACTGCGTGCAATTCCGCAAACACCCTTCCACCTGGTCCTCGAAGGCATCGGCGATGGCCCACAGCGTCACCGGACCTGCTGTTTCCAATGCTTGTACTGCGGCGCCGGTGCCGCGTCCGCCGGCACCGATTACCGCCACCTTCACCTCATCGCTGCCGGAGATATTTGCCGACATGGCAACCCGTGCCTGGGTGCCCAACAAAGCGCCGCCGGCCAGCAGTGCCGACGTATTCTTGATAAAGTCGCGCCGCGAATGATCAGAATGATTGCGATTGATATTCGACATATCGAACTCCCAATGAATGAAAGAAGCGTACCGGTAACATTTCCCTCCGAGGCCGGGCCAGGAGAGTCATCACACGATTGAAACCCTATCCTCATTCTCCCGTATCCAGTTTGCTGGCTGCTTCGATGGCTGCTGGCAGCGACTCATCCGCCACGCCTTGCGCGCCACGCCCTTCCGCCAGCCGGCCTTTCACATCCTCGCGCAGCGACTCGACATCGGCCTCCCAGACGTGCTCCTTCTCTGCCGCGGAAAGCGGCTCCAGAGGTCGCACGATCCGCATCCCAACACCCATCGCCGCTTCCTCAGTATACCACCACGGGCTGAGCGGAATACTGGGGTCTGAAAGCTTCCACTCGTCTTCTTCCGATTTGTGCCGGGCAGCGCTCCGAAGCATCTCTGTTGCATCGAGCCACGAACCCCCCCGAATTACGTGAGGAAAAACCTTCGTCGGCCAGCGCACCGCCTCCTTGGCCGCTACCGGCCCAGCGCCCAGCTTCTGGTAAGTGTTCTCTTGATACTCGTCGAGGGTCCACTCGGCCGCATTGCCGTGCATGTCATGCAGTTCCCAAGGATTGGGTGCCTTCTCGCCCACCGGATGGGTCTCGTAGTCGGCATTGCCATCGTGCCATGCATACTTGTCCAGGTCGGGAATGCCCTCGCCAAAGGAATACGCGGTTTTCGTGCCAGCCCGGGCCGCGTATTCCCACTCGGCCTCCGAGGGCAAGCGATAGTCCTCGCCCGTGATGCCGCTCAGCCACTTGGTAAATTGTCGAGCGGCGAATTGCGTCATGGTTACTGCCGGCTGATTCGGTTCCTCGCCCGCGCCGTACGTGTAGCTTGGATCATACAGCGGCGTCGCCGCCGTGACGCCGTCGATGTCCGTTGTTTCTACGTCCCCATGCCATGCGTGCTCTTCGACAAGTTGCCAGGCTTGTTGTACGTCTGAAGATTGGCCCGTTGCTGCCGCCCGATTGGCTGCCAACCGCTGGAATTTCTTGAACGCATCGTACATCGACATGTAGGCTTTGTATTCGGCCCAGGTGACCTCGTGCTTGCCAATCCAAAAAGGTGCGACGCGTACCTGCACCGGCGGTCCTTCATCGTCGTTGCGGCCTGCTTCCGCGGCCGGACTTCCCATCAAGAATTCGCCGCCCGGCACCGGCACCATCTCAAACGTGACCTCGGTGCCGGGAATCGTCTCCGTGTATGGCACCATGAAGCCACCGTCGATCTTCACAAAGCGGCCTTCCCGGGGTTCTTCCGTGACCACGCCAGGCCGGCTTTGTGAGGCCCCCGCTTCTCTCTCCTTCGCTTGGGCCTGACTGGCAATCCCGACGCCGATCCATGCGGCCACGAGCAACCGTGCAACAAGACGAGGTGACACTCCTGGAACGCTCATGTGCAATGACGCCTCTTCGTTGGGATGCGGGTCCGATGCGGGAGGCCGGAAAAAGGGTTGCCGTGGCCCCCAACTTGGTACAGTATATCAGTCTTGGTAGAATGGGTCGAGTAGCCAGTTTCGTCAACTCCCTAAAAGGTTCTGCATGGTGACGCCCGAATCGACCACGCACCACGCCGACATGTCGCGATTGCTGATCATGGTCACATTGTTGGTTGCACTACCGCAAACTGCCGGTTCGCGTTCCGCGGCCGCTGAGCAGGTGGTTCTTTCTGGGCCGACGATGGGGACCACGTATCACGTCAAGTTCGTGCCCAAGCAGTCACGCGAGGCCTATGCCGACTTGCCGGAACGGATCCACGCGGTGCTGGAAGAGATCAATGGGCAGATGTCGACGTATCGCACCGATTCGGAAGTCTCGCGATTCAATCGCGCGCCGGCCGACGAGTGGTTTTCTGTGTCCTCAGCCACCGCGATGGTCGCAGCCACTGCCTTGGAGATCAGCCGCCAGACCGACGGTGCGCTGGATGTCACGGTCGGCCCGCTCGTTCGCTTGTGGCATTTTGGGCCGCCGGCGGATGAGCTCGACGAGACAACGAGAACGCAACTCAAACCGCCCAACGACGAGGCGCTGCAAGCGGCGATCGCTCGCGTCGGCTACCAGAAGCTCGCAGTCCGCCACGA